>NZ_MKTM01000040.1:0-40157 GCF_001898245.1 Flavobacterium sp. 40-81 | reverse complement strand
TAATTCTACTAATGAGTTTTTAGCGAAAGCTAACCTGCTGTTGGTGTTTACTGTTTTCATGTTTTTTAGTTTTAAGATTAATGTGCCTCACTTGGAATTAATACTGTAATAATGATCGATACAATGATCACCGGAGTTCCTCCTCCGTTTACGTCGTTTAACTGGTTGTCGTTTAATTCTACTAAAGAGTTTTTAGCGAATGCTAACTTGTTGTTGGTGTTTACTGTTTTCATGTGTTTTTTAGTTTTAAGATTATGATTTAAGAAGCTAAATAGGTTACTACGGCTACGGAAACGGCTATTGATAGGGCAACTACGGATCCTCCGTTGACATCCTGTAACTGATCGTCATTTAATTCTACTAAGGAATTTTTAGCGAATGCTAACTTGCTGTTGGTGTTTACTGTTTTCATGTTTTTTAGTTTTAAGATTATTAATTAAGAAGCTAAATAGGTTACTACAGCTACGGAAACGGCTATTGATAGGGCAACTACCGATCCTCCGTTGACATCCTGTAACTGATCGTCGTTTAATTCTACTAAGGAGTTTTTAGCGAAAGCTAACTTGCTGTTGGTGTTTACTGTTTTCATGTTTTTTAGTTTTAAGGTTATTAATTAAGAAGCTAAATAGGTTACCACGGCTACGGAAACGGCTATTGATAGGGCAACTACGGATCCTCCGTTAACATCCTGTAACTGATCGTCGTTTAATTCTACTAAGGAGTTTTTAGCGAAAGCTAACTTGCTGTTGGTGTTTACTGTTTTCATGTTTTTTAGTTTTAAGGTTAAATTATGCTGTTAAATATGCGACCATTGCTGTGGTTACCGCTACGGTAACGGATACGGATATTATTGAGCCTCCGTTTACATCCTGCAACTGATCGTCGTTTAATTCTACTATGGCATTTTTTGCAAAGGCTAATTTGCTGCCGGTGTTTGCTGTTTTCATGTGTCCTGGATTTAAGAACTTGCTTCTATGATTAGCTTTGTAAAAATTGATAATGGTAAGAATGTCGAAGTTCCTCCGTTGATTTCGTTCAATTGAACAACATTCAACTCTGTTAATGAGTTTTTAATGAATGTCAACCGATTCAATGTGTTTACTGTTTTCATATTTTTAATTTTTTATTGGTTAAAAAAAGCCATACCTACCCCGGTGCAAGTGAAAAACGCTGTTTTCATTACATACTGTTTTACGTGATGTCGAATGCTGTTTTATTCCTTCACCAGGCGGAGGGCTACGAAAAGTATTGCTTGTTCTGCCGGAACTATGCCGCTAAAAATTGATCCTGGACAATCGTTTTTACAGAGATACATACGCATCCTGAGCAGGTTTCACCACCAAGTATTGTGGATCCTCCATTGATTCCCATCATTTCCATTTGATTCAATTCTGCTACTGAACTTTTAGCAAAAGCCAGTTTATTACTGTTTGATGTTTTCATGTGTTTGGTGTTTAATAGTTATTCCTTTATTTTTTTAATTACTCGCCAGTTCTTTGTCCAAAAGCGTGATTACAATAATTGATGACGGGAAAAATACCGTTGCTGTACCACCATTGATTTCAGACAATTGTGCATTGTTAAGTTCTACCAGTGCATTCTTTGTGAATGCCAATTTGTTGATTTGCTGTGTTTTCATGTTTTTAAATTTTTAATTGGTTAAAAAAAGCCATACCTATCCCGGTGCAAGTGAAAAACGCTGTTTTTCATTACATACTGTTTTACGTGATGTCGAATGTTGTTTTACTCCTTCACCAGGTGGAAGGCTACGAAAAGTATTGCTTGTTCTGCCGGAACTATGCCGCTAAAAATTGATTCTGGATAATTGTTTTTACAGGGATACATACGCATCCGGGACAGGTTTCACCACCAAGTATTGTGGAGCCTCCATTGATTCCCATCATTTCCATTTGATTCAATTCTGCTACTGAACTTTTAGCAAAAGCCAGTTTATTACTGTTTGATGTTTTCATGTGTTTGGTGTTTAATAGTTGTTGCTTTATTTTTTGTTTAATTCGCCTGGAACTTTGTTAAGTTTCTTATCGGTCCGGGAACCAATACACAATCTCCGCAGATCAGTGTTGTCTGTCCGTTATTAGTATCTCCGCCACCTACAATCTCATTCATAAAGATCAGGTCCAGTTCTGTAATCACGCTCTTTTTAAAAAGAAGCGTTTCTTTGTTTGCTTTTTTCATTATTGAAGTTGTTTCGTGATTTTTGTGATTATAGGACATAAACAGGTCGATATCGGCATTCCGTCCAGTATTGAATTACCCCCGCCATTAATGGATGCAAGCGTGTTTCTGCTTAGCTCTACTACTGCATGTCTCTTGAAAGACAGTTTATTTGTTTCTGATGTTTTCATACGATTTGTTTAAAAATTTGACACTATTCTACTTTGTTGACCATGGTCAGCATTGTCATCATAACCAGGGAAGTTCCCCCAACTATTGTTACCGTCCCTCCAATAATGGAAGCCATTTTCTGTTCGTTTAACTCAACCAATGATTGCTTGGTAAACTCCAGTTTCGTTGTTCTTTGTGTTTTCATCTGTCTGCTTTTTATTTTATGAATCTACTCTTTCCGTTATGGTTTGTAATGTCAGTGTGATTACAAAAGTCCCGCTGGGCGTTATGGTTCCTCCGACAATTGCTTTCATTTTCTGCTCGTTTAACTCAACCAGTGACTGCCTGGTAAACTCCGGTTTGCCAACCGTTTGCTTTTTCATGCGGTTGTCTTATAACAGTGTAATATCCTGATCCGGATGTCCTACGGTTAAATTGATCAGCGAGGTTGTCCCAATGAATATTGTTGACGTTCCTCCTGCAATAGCAGCCATTTTTCCATCGTTTAATTCCACTAAAGCACTTTTGGTAAACTCCAGTTTATTTGTTGTCTGTTTTTTCATGATATACGTTTTTAGTTGATTAATAATCATAGTAATCCCATTGCAGTATAGCACATTATGCTACTTGCCTTTCAAATTGTAAATGTGTAACAGCGAGGTAAGGCGAACGTCCTATTTGGATCTATCCTCTTATTTCCAAAACAACAGTTCCGGTTACAAACATTGCTCTTGCAGCCACTATTTATTCGGCTGTTTGCACTTACCGCCACATTGTTACATTATTCTGGCATACGGCTATTCCTAAAACTGGTTCAGGTGTCCAAGCTGACGGGTAACCACCACACAGTCCCCACAGATAAATGTTGTTGGTCCGTCATTGGTATCGGCACCTCCTGCAATCTTTCTCATTGCAGTCATATCCAATTCAACAATAGCATTTCTTTTAAAAGCCAGTTTGTTTGTTTCTTGTGTTTTCATGATGTAAAAGTTTTGTTTGTTATTATTCCGCTGTATGCTCAATCATGTCCAGGCCAATCGTCGCGATCAGGGATGTCCCGGTTACCACAATGACAGACAGTAGCGATGTTCCGCCGGCAATTGCCGACATGGTTCCTTCATTTAGTTCCACTAATGTGTTTTTGTGGAAATCCGGTTTATTCGCTGTTTGTTTTTTCATGACGCTACTTTTTAGTCGATGACATTCTCAATACGGCTTGTGATTACCACACAGTCTCCACAGATAAATGTGGTGGCTCCGCCTATAACCTGTCCCATGGACACTACATCTAATTCTACTACTGAATTTGATTGGAATACTAACTTGTTTGTTTGCTGTGTTTTCATAATATTTTTGTTTTTTTTGTTGTTAATTAAAATCCATAGTAATCCCCCTGCAGTACAGCATTACCATGCTACTTACACCTATTTGTCCGTTAAAATATGAGGGAATACTTTCGTTATCTCAAAACGAAAACTGGAAACTGTTTGTTATAGTCCTTCAAAGAGTACTATCCGGGTGACCGATATACAGACACATCCCGTACAGGTTTCAACTACAATTGTATTTCTTCCATTTTCATGTAAAGTTTCCAGATTGTTTAATTCGATGGCATCACTCTTGGTGAACTCCAGTCCGCTACCTGTACTTTGTGTCTTCATACTGTTCGATTTTTAAACCTGTGGCTGCATCATTTCTTTTAGCTTATCGCCAATATAGTTGACAATGCTATTCCAGGATCCTCCGTTAATACTATCCAGTTGACGGTCATTTAATTCCACTACTGCGTTCTTGGCAAATGCCAGTTTATCGCTGTTTTTAGTTGTTTTCATACCCGTTATTTTTTAAACCTGAGGTTTGATCATATCTTTAATTTTATCCCCGATATAATCGATGATGGCTCCCATAGATCCTCCGTGGATATTCTCTAATTGACGGTCGTTTAATTCTGCTACCGCTTTTTTAGCAAAAGCTAACTTGTTGTTGGTTGTTGTTTTCATAATGATATTGATTTGAATTAATACAGTTTTGTTTTTTAAGGTATTCGCTCCCCAATAAGCATTTTCGTGAAAAGGCTCACCGGAAAAGGTTTTTGTAAAGGAAAAATCATGTATTCATAAATATTATGGCAATGATTTTTCCTTCTATAGAAATCTTACAGCTGTTGTAACTTCGTAATATTTCTTATTGGTCCCGGTAACGGGATACAATCACCACAAATAATGGTTGTTTGCTCACCAGCGTCAATAACTGTGGTTCCGCCTCCTACTACACTTCTCATTGAAGCTAAATCTAATTCCATAATTGAATTCTTCTTAAAATGAAGCATTCCTTTGTTTGCTTTTTTCATGATTTAAAAAATTTAGTGATTATAAAATAGTTAACATTTGTTTTTAAAGAATTACGCGTTGTAATCCTGCTTTTTTTACTTACTCAGGCATTGCCATGCTGTACATTTCATCCATATAATGCCCTTTGCTGGAATTAACGCAGAGTGTGCAGCTTAATGTGTTTCCAACCAGTACACCGGTACCGCCTTTAATTCCTTTTAACTCCTCTCTGTTCAATTCCACTAATGAATTTTTAGAGAAAAACAACTTGTTTGTTTCTTGCTTTTTCATGATTTGTGTTTGTATTTAGTTAATAGATACTTTGTTCAAAATACTTTTGAATAACTAATCACACGGGAATCGGATTGCTTTAACTTATTACTGCTTTTTTTGCTTTGATACAAAAATTCGGGCAATTGCTTTTACAAAACGCTTAACAGAAGCGTAAAATCCGGATTCTTTTTCTGTCTCATCGTTCAACTCGACAATCGTGTTTCTTTTAAATCGTGACGGATTAATAATTTTTTTCGTTTTCATGGCTTTTTATTATTTACTTTTTCATGTTGTTGCTCACCAAAGGCAATAAAAATGCTTCTATACCGTATGAACAGCACACAACAATCCTTTTATTCGCATAACGTCAATCTGACGGGTACATCTGACAACAGAGGGTACAACAATGCCGGAATAAAATCATTTCATTAAATCGCCTGTTTAAAATGCTAACAAGCGGTTCTGATTATCCTTTTAATTAAGGATGTAAAATTTACCAACGAAAGGAAGTGAGTAGTACTTTTTAAGGAGGGATCTTTTATGCAAAGCTTGACTTTGATAAATAAAAGATTATCTTTGTAAAGATACTCCAACCTAAATTTGTTGGATTTCGTTTTGTAATTCATTCTATAAAACAGGGCCTTCCACGCTCTGTTTTATTTTTTTGTGTTTTTTTAGTAGCTACTCATATCAGAGATACTTTCGCTACCTAAAAACCCATCTGTTAATGTTTTTAAAACGTTAAGAATAAATTCTCTCATTTCTCATTCATCAACAGGACAAAGTAAATTCTATTTTTTTTCTCCCACAAACAAAGAATGCCTATTTTTATAAAAAAACAGGCATCTTTAAAGGTTTTAAAATATTGATTTACAGTATTTTATAAAATATATTTTATTTTTATGCAGCTTCTGATTTATGCTTCATTTCTTCTATTTTTTTGATGTAAACCGAAGGTGTAATGCCTGTTGCAGCCTTAAAATATTTCGTAAAAGAGTCCGAACTTTTATATCCGATCTCGTCTGCAATGGAATTTACAGAGTATGCACGCAGCTTAGAATTGTTCTTTAGCTCTAAAATAACGTAGTTAATTCTCAGTTCATTAATATAGGTACTGAAACTTTTTCCCAATTCATTGTTTACAATCTTGGAAAGATAAGCTGTATTGGTCTTCAATTTCTTGGCTACATTGTGTAATGTACAGTCCTGACGCAGGAAATACTTCTTTTCCTGCAGTTTCTCCAGCTTTTCAAGGATATCGTTAACTCTTTCGTCTTTAATAATAAAGGTAGCGTCCGAAGGAACAATATCATGCGATTCACTATCTTCTTCTTCCTGCAGTGCCTCTTCAAACGATTCCACCGATCCGGCTGTCACTTCTTCTTCCGGTTCCAGTATATCCTCTTCTTTACTGACGGTTATATTCGGAATAAGCTGGCTTTCCAGTATCTCTTCCTTGGTCGTTACTTTTTCTTCCTGGGCTTCTAATATCTTTTTGGCTTCAAAATCATTGATCTTCCCGATCAGGATATCAAATTTCTCCTGGTTCATTCTTTCATTTCTCCTGTTTCTATAGTAGAAAAAGCCCAAAGAAGCGATTAACAGCACCACGGCAATGATTAAAATATTCTTTTGTTTTACCTCATCGGTTTTTTCCTTGTCAATTTTTTCAATATCCAGTTTGTGCAGATCTTCCAGCGTACCGATTTTTTTAGCCGATTTTTTAGTATTCTCATCAATAAACTTCTGATAATAGAAATTGGACTGGCTGATACTGTCCACTGCCTTATAGTTTTCCGCCAGCAGCTTGTAATAATCTGCCAGCTCTTCAGGAGAAAAATCAGATTTCTTTTGTTTTAAAAGTCCCTGCTTTAAAATCACATTCGATTTGTTGAACTCTTTTCGTTCTGTCAGCAAACCGGCTAAACTCAGCATAATAGAAGCTTCTATCCGGCTGCTTTTTATTTTTACCGATTTGTTTAACGCTTCGTTTAAAATCAATTCCGCTTTTGGAAAATCGTTTTTCTTGATATAACTCTGCCCTTTTACATTTAAAAAATAGGCTTCCAGCTCTTTATCATTGAACTTTTTACAATAGTTAAGCCCTTTATCGATATAAATTAAAGACGAATCCGGTAAATTCATTTTTAAATAAGTCTTTGCGATTTTCAGTTCCAGCAAAGCCAATTCCGGTTTGGACAACTCCTCAGCATGATATTTTTTAAAAACAGCCAGCGCCTCACTGTGCTTCCCGATCTCATATTTAATATTCGCAATACTGATACTGATGCTTCGAACGCTGTAATTGTCTTTTAATTTGTTGGCTAACTGCAATGCTTCATTATAAAGCAGTAAAGACTGTTCAAAATTATAGGCCTGATACAGCATACTGGCCTTATTCATTTTTGCCCGCAACACCAGACCCTGATTGTTCAATCCATAGGCTTTTATAATTGCTTTATCACAAAAATAAAAAGCGCTATCAGTCTCTGATAGCGTCATGCATACATATCCCAGATAATTGTAGGCAATAATCGCCTCCTCCTCTTCTTTTCTTTTTTCACTTAAAGAAAGATAGCTGTGGATGTATTTTTTAGCAAGTGCCGGGTTATTATAAATGTACTTCTGGATAGAATCTTTTAACTGATTTTTTAAATCTGATGCTGAAATCGTTTGAAAAGACAATACAATTAAACAAAAAAGAATTCTTTTTACTGAGGATAACAACATATTTTAACAGGTTTTTATAATACAAAAATAATGTTTTTTTATTAACGGCAATACCCGGTTAACGCATTGATTTATAACAAATTACAAAGTCGAAAAACGGTGTGTTTTTTTATAAATTTCGGCTTACTACCCTTTGATTGTCAGGTATTTAGACCTAGTTTTGGGTAATCAATAAAAACCCACAAAAACCCACACATTATGAAAACTACAAAAAACAATTTACTTTCGTTCAAAAAAACAGCAATCATTGAACTTTCAAAAAAAGATTGTTCTAAGATAAAAGGAGGTAACGATATAACGGATCCGGACAGAAGCGGAATATTTTCCTTACTGTGTCCTACCACGCACCCCACAAGACCATAACAAGAAAAAGAGCCTCAACGGAGGCTCTTTTTTTTGGCTATATGTTAAACTTATTTTAATGAAAATAATCCCTGTTACCAAGACATTTTAAATACCTAAATTTGCAACACACTAAAAACAAGTTATTATGTTTCCATTACACAGAAATAGACGGCTGAGAACAAATGATGCCATTCGCTCATTAGTTCGAGAAACTTCGCTAAGTCCAAATGATTTCATGTTTCCAATGTTTGTTGCAGAAGGAAAAGACATAAAAATCGAAATTCCTTCCATGCCGGGCATATACCGTCGTTCGTTAGACCAAACGGTAAAAGAAGTAAAAGAATTATGGGATTTGGGAATCAAAGCGGTCAATATCTATGTAAAGGTCAGCGATTCGTTAAAGGACAATACCGGAAAAGAAGCCTGGAACAAAGACGGCCTGATGCAGCAAACCATTAAAGCGATTAAAGACGCTGTACCGGGAATGATTGTAATGCCGGATGTAGCTCTGGATCCGTATTCTATTTACGGACATGACGGAATCGTTGAAAACGGACAAATCATCAACGATGCAACGGTAGACGCCCTTACCCGGATGAGTGTGAGCCATGCCGAAGCCGGAGCCGATTTTGTTGCTCCCAGCGATATGATGGACGGAAGAATCCTTGCCATCCGGAAAGCGTTGGAACAAAGCGGTTTTCACGATGTCGGAATCATGAGCTACAGCGCTAAATATGCCTCCTCTTTTTACGGACCTTTCCGCGATGCCTTAGACAGTGCTCCGGGATTTGGCGATAAGAAAACCTACCAGATGGATTATGCCAACCGTATTGAAGCCATAAAAGAAGCCTTGGACGATGTAGAAGAAGGAGCAGATATTGTCATGGTAAAACCGGGTATTGCCTATCTGGATATCGTTAGGGAAATAAAAGACACCGTACACGTTCCCGTAGCAGTATATCAGGTTTCCGGAGAATATGCCATGGTTAAAGCCGCTGCAGAAAAAGGCTGGTTAGACCACGATAAGATCATGATGGAACAACTGTATTGTATTAAAAGAGCCGGAGCTAGTATTATCTCCACCTATTTTGCAAAAGAAGCGGCAAAACTAATGCAGTAACCGTATGAAAAAAGTAGTATTGATCATCAGCAGTATTGCACTGCTTGCTTCCTGCAATAAAAAAGAAGAAAAAAAACCTTCCCTATATCCCGAAACTAAAAAAACGGAAGCCCAGTTACAACTGGAATTAGGCCAGGAAATCTTTGACGGTAAAGGCATGTGTTATTCCTGTCACAAACCGGATCAGAAAATAATCGGGCCAAGCATTAAAGAAATTGCCCGGATATACAAAGAAGAAGGTGCCAGCATAGTCGAATTTCTGAAAGAAAAAGGCGATCCGATTGTAGATCCTACACAATACCAGTTAATGAAAGCAAATTTTGCCATTACCAAAAACCTGCCGGAAGAAGAATTAAAAGCTTTAGAAGCTTATATATTAAGCCATTCCAAATAAAATTTAAAAAAGCCATCTTTCGATGGCTTTTTTTTAGCTAACATTTTGAATTGCAGGAAACAAATCAAAAAAGTATCTTTATCCGATGGACACTATTTTTATAAAAACACCCCTTGGAATCACAAAAATTGACGGTGATGAAAACGGCATTTCGGCAATAACCGCCGGCAATGACGGAAATATTTCAGCACCAGACCAATATCCGGTACACCTTCAGGAAGCTGCAATACAACTGGAAGAATATTTCGAGGGAAAAAGAACGGAATTTACGTTTAAGCTAAATCCGGCTGGTACCGAATTTCAGCAGAAAGTATGGAAAGCGCTGCTGGACATTCCGTTCGGAAAAACAATGTCCTATCTGGAACTGTCCAAAATATTGGGCGATGTAAAAGCCATCCGTGCTGTAGCGGCGGCTAACGGAAAAAATCCGTTGTGGATAGTCGTTCCCTGTCACCGGGTTATCGGCTCCGACGGTTCCTTAACCGGTTATGCCGGCGGTTTGTGGCGCAAAAAATGGCTGCTGGATCATGAAAATCCCATCAAGCAGCAAACTCTTTTTTAATATCCCGGCCGAATTTCAAAAACTATCAATAATTTCCTTAAATTCGTAAGACACGTCGTTAATGCTGTACTTATGAAATTCCTTAAAAAATTCCTGATCTGGTTTACTGTCGTTCTGGCAAGTATTATTATCATCATGTATATTTTTGATGTTGACTATTTATTACGCGCCGTCAGAACCATTTATTTTAAAGGATATACCACTGCCTTTTTAGAGGATTATAAAGATTTTCCAAACAGAGAAATAAAAAAAGGAACCGCACAGCCCTGGGCTATTGCCAAAGACTATAATGCTGTTCCGGCCACTCCGGAACTTGCCAAAACACACAAGGAACTGCAAACGGTAGCCTACCTGATCATTAAAAACGACAGTATCTGGCATGAAAGCTATTTCGACGGTTACGGAAAAGATTCTAAATCCAATTCCTTTTCGATGGCTAAAAGTATTGTTTCGGCCAGCCTCGGAAAAGCCATTATGGATGGAAAAATAAAAAGCCTTGACCAGAAAGTATCCGATTTCTTTCCGGAAATGCAGGGTAAATATGCCAAAGACGTCACCGTTGGCGATTTGTCGTCCATGGCCTCCGGCTTAAACTGGGACGAACATTATTACAGCCCTTTCTCGATTGTGACCCGTGCCTATTTCGACAGCGATTTGAAAAAAGTAATCCTGGGACTGAAAGTAACGGAACAGCCGGGGAAAAAATTCGTATATCTGAGCGGTGCTACCGAATTACTGGCCATGGTTATTGAAAAAGCAACCGGCGAATACCTTTCCGATTATGTTTCCAAAAATTTCTGGCAGCCAATGGGTGCCGAAAACGATGCTTTATGGCAACTGGATCACGAACCGGACGGTATTGAAAAAGCCTTCTGCTGTATTGCCAGCAATGCCCGTGATTTTGCCCGTTTCGGAAAACTGTACAAACAACACGGAAAATGGAACGGAAAACAAATACTGGACAGTACCTTTGTAGCGAAATCCATTACACCGCGTTTTGCCGATGCTCCGGAATATGGTTACGGATGGTGGCTGCATACCTATCTTGGAAAAAAAATGTATTATATGCGCGGTCACTTAGGCCAGTTTGTAATTGTCGTTCCGGAAGACAACCTGATCATTGTCCGTTTAGGGCATTTAAAAGGATTACAGACCGAAACAGACCCGCATAGTAATGATTTCTATGTGTATGTAGGAGAAGCCTATAAAATGCTTGAAAAAAGAAAATAAAACGATTTACCCCATACAAGCCATGTTAGAAAAAATCCATTTCGAAAATATTCTTTTTCTGGACATCGAAACCGTACCGGAAGCAGAAAATTTCAAAGCCTTAGACGAAACCAAACAGGAACTGTTCAGTTCCAAAACACAATACCAGCGCAAAGACGACTTTACGCCGGAAGAATTTTATGACAGAGCCGGTATCTGGGCCGAATTTGGAAAGATTATCTGTATCTCTGTCGGTTATTTTACTTTCCGGGGCGACATACGCCATTTTCGCGTGACCTCTTTTTTCGGAGACGAAATAACCATCCTGAAAGATTTCAGCAATCTGCTCAGTAACCATTTTAACAAACCGCAGCACATCCTGTGTGGTCATAATGCCAAAGAGTTTGACTTTCCGTTTATTGCCCGGAGAATTATTATCAACGGGCTTAGCATTCCCCCGAAACTGAATTTGTTTGGCAAAAAGCCATGGGAAATTCCGCATCTGGACACTATGGAATTATGGAAATTCGGGGATTTCAAACATTATACTTCTTTAAAATTACTGGCAAACATTTTGGGTATTCCCTCTCCTAAAGACGATATTGACGGAAGTGAGGTCGCCCATGTTTTTTATGTTGAAAAAGATATTGACCGCATCATCCGGTATTGCGAAAAAGACGTTATCGCCGTAGCCCAGATTTTATTGCGCCTGCGAAGGGAAGATTTACTAATTGAAGAAGAAATCATCTTCGTTTAATTACATTTGCAGTAATGAAAACCCCACTTTTACAAATAGACCATGTAACAGTTGCTTTCAAAAAAGAAGGAAACTGGACACCTATCGTTAAAAACAGTTCCTTTCAGCTGCATGAAAATGAGATCCTGGGAATTGTAGGCGAATCCGGATCCGGTAAATCGGTGACCTCCCTGGCTATTATGGGCCTGCTTCCGAAAGCGATTTCAAAAATTTCGGAAGGCGCAATCCTTTTTGAAGGGAAAAATATCGCTGACCTGACGCCAAAAGAACTGCAAAAATTCAGGGGAAATGATGTTGCCATGATTTTCCAGGAACCGATGAGTTCGTTAAATCCTTCTTTAAAGTGCGGTTATCAGGTTGCCGAAATATTACAGCAGCACACTTCGCTTTCTAAAAAAGAGATCAAACAGGAAGTCATTGCCCTTTTTGAAAAAGTAAAACTTCCCGATCCGGAAGTTATTTTTGACAAATACCCGCATCAGATTTCGGGCGGACAGAAACAACGGGTCATGATAGCCATGGCCATTGCCTGTAAACCCAAGATTTTAATTGCCGATGAACCCACAACCGCTCTGGATGTTACCGTTCAGAAGGAAATTATTCTATTGCTGAAAGAATTACAGCAGCAAACCAGAATGAGCATTTTGTTCATTTCCCATGATTTGTCTTTGGTTTCCGAAATTGCCAACCGCGTTTTGGTGATGTACAAAGGCGAAATTGTAGAACAGGGTGCCGCCCATCAGATTTTTAAAAATCCGCAGCACAATTATACCAGGGCATTAATCGCTTCCCGTCCGTCACTGGAAGTCCGCGTAAAACGTTTGCCAACAATTCAGAATTTCCTGGACAACAGCATTGACAATACGATCATTACTCCGGAAGAGCGAGCCGAAAATCATAAAAAACTATACGCACAAACGCCATTATTAGAAGTGCAAAACGTTGAAAAAGAGTACTTTTCAACGGCCGGTTTATTTGGCAAAAAAACGGCGTTTAAAGCGGTCAACAATGTCAGTTTTGCCATATATGAAGGCGAAACGCTCGGACTGGTAGGAGAAAGCGGCTGTGGAAAATCGACTTTGGGAAATACAATATTACAGCTGGACAAAGCAACAGCCGGACGTATTCTATACAAAGGAAAAGATATTACCAACCTGACCACTTCCGAAATCCGCTCCCTGCGAAAAGAGATACAGATTATTTTTCAGGATCCGTATTCTTCCCTGAATCCGAGAATCCCGGTTGGAAAAGCCATCATGGAACCGATGCAGGTACACGGTTTGTATGAAAATGATACCGAACGCAAACAAAAAACAATCGAAATACTGGAACGGGTTGGCCTGGGAGAAGAATATTTTAACCGCTACCCGCATGAATTTTCCGGCGGACAACGGCAGCGTATCGGAATCGCGCGTACCATTGCTCTGCAGCCCAAAATAATCGTTTGTGACGAATCGGTTTCGGCACTTGACATTTCGGTACAGGCACAGGTATTGAATTTACTGAACGAGTTAAAAGAGAATTTTGGCTTTACCTATATTTTTATTTCCCACGATCTGGCAGTTGTTAAATATATGTCCGACCAGGTTTTGGTGATGAACAAAGGAAAAATTGAAGAAATGGCTGATGCCGATATTTTATATGCAGATCCGCAAAAAGACTATACCAAAAAGCTTATTGCAGCAATCCCGAAAGGGAGTTAAATAAAAAAAGCAGCTCGTGGGAGCTGCTTTTTTTATTTATCATCTGTTTAGTCAATCTTCATTTCCGGAATATCTCCTTCAATAATCAGATTGGCTTCCGTTGCTTTTACAATTTCTTCAACAGTAACACCCGGCGCTCTTTCCAGAAGTTTGAACCCGTTTGGCGTAATTTCCATAACCGCCAGTTCCGTTACTACTTTTTTAACGCAGCCCACACCGGTTAACGGCAGCGTGCATTGTTTTAATATTTTCGATTCGCCCGCTTTGTTTACGTGCATCATCGCAACAATGATATTTTCTGCAGAAGCTACTAAATCCATAGCGCCTCCCATTCCTTTTACCATTTTCCCGGGTATTTTCCAGTTTGCAATATCGCCGTTTTCAGAAACTTCCATAGCGCCTAAAATCGTTAAATCAACATGCTGTCCTCTGATCATTCCAAAACTGGTAGCCGAATCAAAAAAGGAAGCACCTTCCAAAGTGGTGATCGTTTGTTTTCCGGCATTGATAATATCCGCATCCTCTTCTCCTTCAAAAGGAAACGGACCCATTCCCAACACACCGTTCTCACTCTGGAATTCCACACTGATTCCCTGTGGAATATAGTTGGCTACCAATGTAGGTATTCCAATTCCTAAATTCACAAAATATCTGTCTCTTAGTTCCTGCGCAATTCTTTTTGCAATTCCTATTTTATCTAATGCCATGATTAATTTCTTTGTCTTACCGTACGTTGTTCAATTCTCTTTTCATAGTGTTCACCCTGGAAAATTCTTTTTACGAATATTCCGGGAATATGAATCTGATTCGGATCTAAAGTTCCTGCCGGAACCAGTTCTTCGACCTCAGCAATAGTAATTTTTGCTGCTCCGGCCATACAAGAATTAAAATTTCTTGCTGTTCCTTTGAAAATCAAATTTCCGGCTTCGTCACCTTTCCAGGCTTTTACAATCGCGAAATCTGCTTTGTAGGCTTCTTCCATGATGTGCATCTTTCCGTTAAATTCACGTACTTCTTTTCCTTCTGCTACTTCTGTACCATAACCTGCCGGAGTAAAGAAAGCCGGTATTCCAGCCTGTGCAGCACGGCATTTTTCGGCTAATGTTCCCTGTGGTGTTAATTCTACTTCCAATTCTCCGCTCAGCATCTGGCGTTCGAATTCTGCATTTTCACCTACATAAGAAGAGATCATTTTTTTAATCTGGCGCTTTTGCAATAATAATCCCAGACCAAAATCGTCTACTCCCGCATTGTTGGAAATACAGGTAAGCTCTTTCACATCCATTTTTACAAGCGCTGCAATACTGTTTTCAGGAATACCGCAAAGTCCGAAACCGCCCAGCATAATAGTCTGTCCGTCTTTTATATCGTGTAATGCTTCCTTCACATTACTTACTCTTTTATTAATCATATTATGGTTGTTTATTTTTGTAAAAATATAAAAAAAACGCCTTTATAAAAAGGCGTTTTGTATTTAGAAATCAAATTCTTCGGTTGTTGGTTCTTCCACAGCGGTGCTGTCTACTACTTTCTTCGGTGTCCAGCAATCTACTTTAATAGAGAGATTTGCCGGTCGTTCAAAAGGTTTCTGGGAAACGTTAAGCTTATCATCTGCATAACATTTTTTCATGAATAATCCCCAGATCGGTAAGGCCATTGTTGCCCCCTGTCCCATCTGTGTACTTTTAAAGTGTGCCGAACGGTCTTCGTTTCCTACCCAGACACCCATCGCTAAATTGGGCACCATACCAATAAACCATCCGTCACTATTGTTCTGACTGGTTCCGGTTTTACCGGCTATAGGGTTATTAAAGGCATACGGAAGTCCTGTAACACGCTTGTAAGTAGGTCCGCCGGAACCATAACGCAAACGCGCTCCCGATCCGGATTCTGTAACCCCTTCCAGTAATTTTATAATGGTATAGGCAACGTCTTTACTCAATACATCTTTCGATTCCGGGATGGATTCGTAAAGCACCACACCGTTTTTATCTTCAATTTTGGTAATTACCTGCGGTTTCATATACACTCCCTGGTTGGCAAACGTACTGTAGGCTGCCACCATATCACTAACGGTGATTTCAACAGCTCCTAATGCGATGGCTGGTCTTTCCGGAATATTAGAGCTTACCCCCAGTTTCTTGGTCAGGTCCACCACGGCATGCGGTCCTACTTTATCCATCAGTTTCGCCGAAACCGTATTGATGGAATTCGCTAAAGCCGATTTTAAAGTTACCAGACCTCTGTAGTTACCACTGGAGTTTTTTGGTGTCCAGTCGGCATCAATACCATATCTTCCTTTTGGCATTGTAAACGGTGAATCGTAAATAGAATCACAAGGCGACATTTTTAACTGTTCGATTGCCGTGGCATAAACAAACGGTTTGAATGTCGAACCTACCTGTCTTGCACCCTGAGCTACGTGATCGTACTGGAAATGTTTGTAGTTGATCCCGCCAACCCAAGCTTTAACATAACCTGTTTGCGGTTCCATAGCCATAACACCTGTTTGTAAAAAGTGTTTGTAATAGATAATGGAATCTCTTGGTGTCATGATCGTATCTTTTTCTCCTTTCCAGGTAAAAACAGACATTTTCGTTTTGATGTCGAAGGATTTCTTAATCTGATTTTCGGCTATCCCTTTATCGGTCATTATTCTCCAGCGTTCCGAGTTTTTCATCGAACGTTCAATGATTTTTTCTGTTTCTACCGGTGTAATATTGACAAAAGGAGCATTTTCATTTTTCTTTTGCTGAATAAAGAATTCCTCCTGTAAGTTTGCCAAGTGCTCGTCTACCGCTTCTTCTGCATATACCTGCATACGGGAATCGATAGTTGTATATATTTTTAATCCGTCGCGGTAAATATCATATTCTCCGCCACCGTCTTTTTTAGGATTTTCTTTTACCCATTTTTTCATGAAATCACGAAGGTACTCTCTAAAATAAGTTGCGGTTCCTTCCACATGGCTTTCCGGTGTAAATTTCAACACGATTGGTTGTCTTTGGTAGAATTCCTTTTTCTCTTTTGTCAGGAAGTCATTTTTTTCCATCTGACTCAACACCACATTTCTTCTGTTCGTCACTTTTTCCAATCGTTTAATCGGATTAAAAAGCGATGGGTTTTTAAGCATTCCTACAAACATTGCTGCTTCATCAACAGTAAGGTCTTTCGGCTCTTTTCCAAAATATACTTTTGCTGCCGAACGTATTCCTACTGCCGTATTTACGAAATCGGCCTTGTTCAGGTACATCGCAATGATTTCCTGTTTGGTATACTGGCGTTCCAGTTTGGTGGCAATGATCCATTCTTTGGCTTTCTGAACAATACGGAAAGGAAGGAATTTCGATCCTTCTCCGTGGAATAATAATTTTGCCAGCTGTTGGGTAAGCGTACTCGCTCCACCGTTACTCCCCAGACTTAAAACGGCACGAAGTGTTCCTCTGGAATCAATTCCGGAATGTTCGTAAAAACGTTCGTCTTCCGTTGCAATTAAAGCTTTTACCAAATGGTCCGGTAAATCGGCATATTTGATAGGTGTTCTGTTTTCAAGGTAAAATTTACCAATGGTTTCCCCATCGGATGAAATAATTTCTGTTGCCACATTGGAGTTTGGATTTTCCAGCTCGTCAAATGACGGCATTGCCCCGAATAAACCCCAGGAAGCAAAAAGGAAAAATAGGATAATCCCTCCGAATGCATATAAAAAGAATTTCCAGAACTTCTTTACATAAGGTGAAAAGTCTTCTTTTTGATTTTTATTGTTTTGTGCCATTTTTATAGTACTTATTCTGCTTTTTCAATTCTAAATCCAACTTCCGAAATACCGCCTAATTGCTCCATACCGCTAACTTTCCCCGTTTCGCGGACAGCCTGCTGGATATCAATGGTGTATTTCCCGATTTTAGGAAATTTCGCTTTTTCCTTATACCAGAGTTTGCTTTCCTTTACATCCGAAAATCCGTCGCCCAAAAGGGATCCGTCTTCTTTTGCCATCAGGTATTCCAGGGTATCCACTTTAGTAACGCCATCGGGCTGCAACATGGACACAATCAGGAATAAGTTATTAAACGGATAACTGTTGTTATTTCTTATGTTAACAAACATATTATAATCCGTAATGGTATCGTTCTGTTCAAAAGAAAAAGTCACTTTCTGGTTCTTATGCCATGAACCGTCTATTTCCTGATATTCATCAAAAACCCTTTTCTTATCACAAGAAAAAAGTACTAATGAAAGTGCTATTCCTATAATTAAAAAATTATTTTTTTGGAGCATTTTTATCGTTCGAAGAATTATTTGGTTTACGTTTTTTAGCTGGTCTTTTCTTTTTCTTAGGCTGGTCAAAACGGGTTAAGCTGTCTTGTCCTACCACATTCTGGAAGTTTTTCTCTACTTCTTCCTGAGCGATTTCGATGGCAAAATCTTCAATTGCCGCCACCTTTTTCTTTTGCTTGTTTATCGCTATAATTTCTTTTACCTGTTCTATTTTTAAAACATGCCAATGCGCGAAATCATTCGTATAAGCAAACCACATCAGTCCTTTGAAGATATCCAGTTTCTGGCAGATGGCTTCTCCTTTATCGGCATAAAGCCTGGTTTCCATTTCCGGAAAGTCTTTTAAGGCGTCCAGATAGGTATCCAGTTCATAGTTCAGACAGCATTTCAGTTTTCCGCACTGTCCTGCCAGTTTCTGCGGATTCAGTGACAACTGCTGGTAACGCGCTGCCGAAGTATTTACACTTCTGAAATCGGTTAACCAGGTAGAACAGCACAATTCCCTTCCGCAGGATCCGACACCGCCCAAACGCGCTGCTTCCTGGCGGAAACCAACCTGTTTCATTTCAATACGGGTACTGAATTCTTTTGCAAAGTCTTTGATCAGCTGCCTGAAGTCAACACGGTCATTTGCCGTATAATAAAAGGTCGCTTTCGAGCCGTCACCCTGAAATTCAATATCGGAAATTTTCATTTCCAGTTTCAGTTCAATAGCAATTTCACGGGCACGAACCTTCATCGGTTCTTCCTTATCCCGGGCCTCGATCCAGATATCAATATCTTTTTGTGTTGCTTTTCTGTAAATTTTACCTACCTCACCATCCGGATTAACTCCTTTTTTCTTCATTTGTATCTTAACCAGTTCCCCGGTTAAGGTTACAATTCCGACATCGTGTCCCGGTGAAGCGTCTGTAGCGACGATATCGCCAATGCTTAACGTTAGTTTTTCCGCATTTCGGTAAAATTCTTTTCTCCCGTTTTTAAATCGAACCTCAACACAGTTGAACGGTTCCTGCCCTCCGGGTAGGCTCATGTTGGACAGCCAGTCAAAAACAGTCAGTTTATTACAACTGTCCGTACCGCAGGTCCCATTATTTTTACATCCCCTAGGAGTTCCGTCTTTACTCCCGGTGGAACAGTTTGTACATGCCATATGTTTGAATATATATAGATCGTGACCCAGTCACTACTTGTTCGTAAAATGTTTTGTGTGTAAAGATACTATTTTTTAGAATCAATCTCACAATGTCAAAAGTGCCTGACTTTTAAATTGTGAAAAATTTAAAAGCCTGTTACATTTATTACAACGCAACAGGCTTTTTTTAAGTATGTTAAATCGGTATAATCAGATTTCTTTTATCGAAATTATATTTACCGGACAGGCTTTTGCTGCCAGTTCACAATTTTCGGCTATGGTATGGTCTGTCGATTTTAAGGTATGGAACCCTTTGGAGTCGACCGCCTTTAACAGCACGGTTTTCCCGTCTTTTTTAGACATCTGAAATTGTGCCGGAGCCATTTCCACGCAGTAATTACAACCGATGCATTTATTTCGCTGTAAGGTTACAATAACCATTATGCTTCAACAATTTTATACAGTTTGTCTGATAAACGGATGCGGAATGGCAATTTAATCGTGCAATTATCGCCGCGGGTGGCTTTTTCGGAAGCAGCTTCATTGACAAACATTTCTTCAATGGTCATTTCCTGCGCTCCTGTTGTTGGTCCCGTTATCAATATCGTATCTCCTTTTTTAATATCGTATGCTTCTATTTTGAATTCTCCGATGCCGGCTTTCTGATAAAAACGTGTTCCTTTACCAATATATACTTTTTTCTGTGTGGCATTGGATCCCGGATTATCACTCCATTCTCCTAATTTTTGTCCTAAATAATACCCGGACCAGAAGCCTCTGTTGTAAACGGTATTCAGCGCCTCCATCCATTCCGAAACCTTTTCTTTCGAATACGACTGGTCGTAATAAGCATCTATCGCTTCGCGGTACGTTTTGATTACCGTTGCCACATATTCGGGCGCTCTGCCTCTTCCTTCAATTTTCAATACCTGAATTCCGGAATCAATCACCTGATCCAGGAAATCAATCGTACACAGATCTTTTGGAGACATCATGTATTCGTTATCGATTTCAATTTCAAATCCCGATTCCTGGTCGATAACCGTATATTTTTTCCGGCAGTTTTGCTTACAGGCACCTCTGTTTGCCGAGGAGTTGTGCGAATGCAGGCTCAGGTAGCATTTCCCGGACACTGCCATACACAAAGCGCCATGCCCGAATATCTCGATTTCAACAAGATTCCCGGAAGGTCCTTTTATCTCTTCTTTTACGATTTGATCGGTAATTTTTTTAACCTGACGCAGGCTCAGTTCTCTTGACAAAACCATTGTATCGGCAAAAAGGCTGTAAAATTTTACCGTTTCAATATTGGTCACATTTAATTGTGTCGAGATGTGCACTTCTATTCCCAATGCTCTGGCGGAAGCAATCACGGCCTGATCGGAGGCAATTACCGCGGTTATATTGGCCGCTTTTGCTTTGGTCAGCAAGGTTTTCATAACCGACAGGTCATGGTCGTAAATAATTGTATTCAGGGTAAGATAGGTTCTTACTTTTTTTTCTTCACAGCGTTTTGCTATTTCAGGCAGGTCGTCCATTGTAAAGTTAATGGAAGCCCGGGCTCTCATGTTCAATTGCTCTACACCGAAATAAACCGAATCAGCACCATTATCCAAAGCAGCCTGAAGCGACTCAAAGTTCCCGGCGGGAGCCATGAGTTCAATCTTTCCAGATGTTGTCATACTACTTAGTTTATGATTTTAAACAACTTATCAGACAAGCGGATTCGGAACGGCAGGTTAAACGTTACTTTATCTCCTTTTGCTGCCGTATCGGACGCTGTTCCGTTTACCATCATTTCGGTTACGGTGATCTTTTGTTCTCCGGTTGTTGGTCCGGAAATAATGATCTTATCCCCTACTTTCAGCACATCGTTTTCAAGCAGAAACTGTCCTACCTGTGCTTTCGGATAATAATGTTCTCCTTTACCGATAAGTACTTTTTTAACCGCTATTCGTTGCCGGATGGTTTTTGGTTTTTCGGCAACCGCTAACGGCTGATCGGATAAAAGTCCTGAATTTTTAAATTTCAGTGCTTCCGATTTTCCTTTTTTAAATATTTTGTTGCCGTTTTTAACCCCGCGGCGCAATTTTACCTGCTCCGCTAAAGTCATGTGTATAATTTCCTGACATTCGGAAGAACAGCAGTTTTCCATTGCGCTTTTACATTCGTCACATTGAATAAACAATAAATGACAGCCTTCGTTGGCGCAATTTGTATGATTGTCACAAGGCTTACCGCATTGGTGGCATTGTGAAACGATATCGTCGGTGATTCTTTCTCCCAAACGGTGGTCAAAAACAAAGTTTTTACCAATGAATTTGCTTTCCAGTCCTTCGGCTTTTACCTGACGGGTATATTCGATAATCCCGCCTTCCAGCTGGTACACGTTTTTAAATCCTTTGTGACGGAAAAAGGCACTTGCTTTTTCGCAACGGATACCTCCGGTACAATACATCAACAGGTTTTTTTCTTCTTTATATTGCGACAGCTGCTCTTCTATAACAGGTAGTGATTCTCTAAACGTATCCACATCGGGTGTAACGGCTCCTTTAAAATGACCTATTTCACTTTCATAGTGATTTCTGAAATCCACCACGATGGTATTCGGATCTTCCAGTAAATCATTAAACTCTTTTGCTTTTAAGTGAATTCCCTTATTCGTAACATCAAAGGTATTATCGTCCAAACCATCGGCTACAATTTTATGACGCACTTTAACGGTCAGCTTCAAAAAGGAGTGATCATCGTGTTCTACGGCAACATTCAAACGAATGCCTTTCATAAAGTCATAGGCTTCGATAGTGTCTTTAAATGCGTAGAAAAAATCTGCCGGAACAGACAATTGTGCGTTGATTCCTTCGTGGGCTACATAAATACGGCCTAAAACCTCTAACGGGTTCCACGCTAAGAATAAATCGTCTCTGAATTTTTTGGGATCTTCAATGTTGGCATACGCATAGAAAGACAAAGTAAGTCTTTGCTTGCCCGCTTCATCAATCAGCTGGGCTCTTTCTTCTGCGCTTAAGGTGTTATACAGTTGCATGCTATAAACGTTTAAGTGAGCAATATGTTAGGAACTCTAAATGGAAGAATTCGGGTGCAAAGATATAAAAAATCATTTGCTATTCAAAAACAGGCTGCTGCAATATTTTTATGCTGTTTTGTTTTCAGTATCACGGTTTTATTAGGAAAAACACCGTGTTGCCATTAGTATTTCCAAGTGTTGATAAGATGTTATTTGAAACTTAAAAAAAAGCGCTATTTTTACAGAAAATAAGAGCCAAATTTTAAGACAAAGAAAGATGAGTGCAGACAAAGAAGCGAAATTAAAGGCGTTACAATTAACGCTGGACAAATTAGATAAAACCTACGGAAAAGGAACCGTAATGAAACTTGGAGACAGCGCAGTAGAAGAAGTGGAAGCCATTCCTTCCGGATCTTTAGGTGTTGACTTGGCTTTGGGTGTAAACGGATATCCTCGTGGCAGAATCATAGAAATTTACGGACCGGAATCGTCTGGTAAGACCACTTTAACCCTGCATGCAATTGCAGAAGCTCAAAAAGCGGGCGGAATCGCTGCTTTTATTGATGCGGAGCATGCTTTTGATCGTTTTTATGCTCAAAAACTGGGTATTGATATTGACAATCTTATTATTTCACAACCGGATAACGGGGAACAGGCTTTGGAAATTGCCGAAAACCTTATTCGTTCCGGAGCTATTGATATTGTAGTTATTGACTCTGTTGCTGCTTTAACGCCGAAAAGCGAGATTGAAGGAGAAATGGGTGATTCCAAAATGGGATTACATGCCCGTTTAATGTCACAGGCTTTGCGTAAATTAACAGCTACAATCAGCAAAACCAACTGTACCGTTTTCTTCATCAACCAGCTGCGTGAAAAAATTGGGGTTATGTTTGGTAACCCGGAAACGACTACCGGTGGTAACGCTCTGAAGTTCTATGCTTCCGTTCGTCTGGACATCCGTAAATCGTCTCAGATTAAAGACGGTGAGAACGTTATCGGAAACAGAACAAAAGTGAAGGTTGTTAAAAATAAAGTAGCACCGCCTTTCCGTACTGCCGAGTTTGACATTATGTATGGTGAAGGTGTTTCCAAAGTGGGTGAAATCCTGGATTTAGCCGTAGACTTTGAAATCATCAAAAAAAGCGGTTCCTGGTTTAGCTATGGCGATACCAAATTAGGACAGGGACGTGATGCCGTTAAATCATTAATTAAAGACAATCCGGAATTAATGGACGAATTAGAGGCAAAAATTAAAGAACTGATCAAACAAAAAGAATCATAAAATAAAAAAACCCGAAAATTTTCGGGTTTTTTTATTTTATGACGCAACCTTTTTTATTTTCGTATATCTAACTATAAAACGACCGAAAGTAATCTGAAATGAAAAAAATATTTGCCCTGTTTTTTTTTATTACATTTTTGAATGCGTGTTCTTCCGATTCTGATATAGAAAACACCTCTTTTGAGTTATTGCCTATACAGGATGTACAGTTACCGGACACGTTTAAAGCAGGTGTGCAAACAGTAATATATCTAAAATATAAACGACCTACTAACTGCCATTCATTTAATGGTATTTATTATGAAAAAAACGGCAACACAATTACTATGGCGATAGATGCCCTATACCAGCACCTTAGTAATTGCGAAGCTGTAAATGAGAATCCGTTTGAAGTTAGTTATCCATTATTTATCAAAACTTCCGGAGCGCATGTTTTACGATTTTGGCAAGGAAAAAATGCCCAGGGTGAAGATCAATTTTTAGTCCGGGAGATAGATGTACAAGAATAAAAAATAATTCGTTTGAGTGTCGAGCAAATCATATACGATTGTAAAAACAACGACCGCAAAGCACAGGAGCAGCTCTACAAGCTATTATCTCCAAAGCTTTTTGCCGTCTGTTTGAAGTATTCTCGTAATTATGCCGAAGCAGAAGACAACTTACAGGATGGTTTTATTTTACTGTTTAAAAAAATTGAACAATATCAATTTAGAGGTTCTTTTGAAGGTTGGGCGAAACGATTGATGATTAATAATATTCTTCAGAAATACCGCAATCAGGGTGTTTATGAATTAGTGAATGACAATATTATTGACAACAATCCAACGGTGGATTTTGACGATGAAGATGTATCCCTCGATTATCTCATCAGCATTATCCAGGAATTACCGGATCGGTACCGACTGGTGTTCAACCTGTATGTAATGGATGATTATTCGCATAAGGAAATCGCCGAAATGCTGAACATTACAATAGGAACATCAAAATCAAATCTGGCAAGAGCCCGGATGATTTTAAAAGAAAAAATTGAAATACAACAACACAACAGAAAAGTATCCTCAACACAATGAGTGAAAGAAAAAACATAGATCGCCTTTTCCAGGAAAAGTTTAAGGACTTTGAAGCAGTTCCTCCTAAAAACATGTGGGGAAATATTCAGGCCGAACTGGACGGGGAAAAGAAAAAACGAAAGTTTATTGCTCCTTTCTGGCTGAGACTTTCCGGAATTGCTGCTGTTTTCCTTTTAGGTTTTTTAACGGCAACCTATTTCCTGTCTAATCCCGGCAAGCCGCAAAACAGCCCCGTGGTTAATTCGGACGAAAGCAATAAGAATGCTAACGGTTCCGAAACCGGAAATAAACAAAACAGCCTGATTGACCGCGATCATCAAATCAACACAACAGCAGAAGAGGCTTTAGTTGAAGAAAATGCTGCAAAAAACAGCATTGTAAATAAAAACAATACGAATACAATCGTAAACCGTTCCCATACAGAGAACAATAATTATTCTGCGAAAAAAGGAAGCAGTAACCGCGTTATTGCCAGCCGAAAAAACCGCACTAAAAAACAATCCGGGAATTACATTGCCGGGAACAACAAGAATGGTTTTTACGCAACGGATTTTGACAAGCGTCTGACCGATAAAGAGAACGACAACGACGGCAGTTCCAAAAATTCCGGCAAAACAAGACCTTTTAATTTTCATAAGAAAAACAATATTGCCAACTATATCATTATCCCTGAAAAGGATAGTACCCAGACAGAAACCGCTGCTGAAACCGAAAATGTTTTAGACAAGGTTCAAAAGGAGAAATTGCTGGCTGAGACTAAAAAAATTAAAGAAAAAGAAGTTAAAAAATCCAAATGGGCAATCAGCTCTACGGTTACACCAATATTCTTTCGTTCCACATCAAACGGTTCTCCTATAGACAACCAGTTTGCATCGAATACCAAAGATTATGAAAACACCATGAGTTACGGGCTTGGACTTCGTTATGAACTGAACGACAAGCTGACCTTGCGCACCGGTATTAACCGCCTGGCATTTGAATACAACACGAATAATATTGTGTATTATGAAAACGCGAATGCAAACGGATTACAAAATGTATCCCGCAATAACAGCGGCGCTAATATCCAGATACAAAATAAAAATGGTGGTCTGACAACAGATCCAAACGGCGGAATTGTAGAAAAAATGAATTCCGGAACGTTAAACCAGAAAATGGGTTATATCGAAGTTCCGATGGAATTATCATACAAACTGATCGACAATCGATTCGGTATCGAATTAATCGGTGGTTTCAGTACCTTATTTTTAAATCAGAATAAAATTGATCTGGTGTCTTCTGAGTTAAACACGACTATTGGAGAGGCAAACAATTTAAATGATGTACATCTTAGCAGCAACATAGGTGTAGGTGTTAAATACCGCTTCCTGAAATCTTTTGAAGCCAATTTTGAACCTACCTTTAAATATCAACTGAACATGTTCAGTAGTGACGCCGGAAATTTCAAACCCTATCTTTTTGGTTTGTACACCGGAGTTAGTTATAGATTTTAAGCTTTTTAGTTAGTTAGCTTGAATTTTAGTTAAGTTGAAAAAGCACTCTTTTGGGTTAGAGTGCTTTTTTGTTTTTATCAAATTCCAGTAATTGGTTCAGGATTATGGTTCTCACTTCATCCTTCACTTCCTTTTTATTGTCCTGTGTTTTTCCGACTGTAGCAACCGGTTTGTGAATTTTTATTCTCATTTTCCCCGGACTTCCGCTAAAAAACGTAAAAGAGAAACGCTCCTTTACATCTCCAAACGACATCGGAACAATCGGGATCTGATGTTCGATAGCCAGTCTGAAAGCACCGTCTTTAAACTCATCCAGCAGTATGCTTTCATTATCCGGAACACCTCCTTCAGGAAAAATACAAATACTAAGCCCCTGCTCCAATCGTTTTTGCGCCCGTTTAAAAACTTCAAAACGGCTTTTAGAACTGCTTCTGTCTACCAATATACAGGTGCGTTTGTAGAAAAATCCGAATATCGGCAGTTTTGCCAGTTCTTTTTTACCCACAAACACAAACGGATTGTCTTTAACCAGCATCAGCATCAACATGATGTCAATCATCGAAGTATGATTGGCAACCAGCATATAACTTTTTCCTTTTTCCAGTGCTTCTTCTCTTTCTACCTTATAATAGAAGCCCATTCCGTAGAAAATAATTTTAGCCCACAGTCTTGCCAGAACAAAAAACTGGGGATATGTTTTTTCCGATAAAATGGAAAGGAACAAAAGCGGAAATAAAACGATGATCGGCACAGTGACCAAAACATAAAACCAGATTCGCCAAAGTGTCCAAAAAAGGATTTTTAAAATTTTCATTCTTTTAAGTTGTTGTACGCATTTATATTCAGCTTCAAACGGCTCCTTCTTCTTCAAGTTATCAAAAGTAAGAATTCGTCCAAAACTTTTTACCAAAACCGTTACCTTTGCAAAAAATAATTTTAAACAATGGCAAAAATCTTAACCGGTGTTCAAAGTACAGGAACGCCACACTTAGGAAACTTGCTCGGTGCTATTTTACCGGCTATCGAAATGGCCAACAAGCCCGAGAACGAATCTTTTCTTTTTATTGCCGATTTACATTCGGCTACACAAATAAAAGATGGTAAAACGTTACGTGATAACACCTATAGTGTTGCAGCAACCTGGCTTGCCTGTGGTTTAGATATTACTAAAATTACGTTCTACCGTCAGTCCGATGTTCCGCAAACAACGGAGCTATCCTGGTATTTGAGCTGTTTTTTCCCTTTTCAGCGTTTAACACTGGCCCATTCTTTCAAAGATAAAGCCGATCGTTTAGACGATGTGAATGCCGGGTTGTTCACTTATCCGATGCTGATGGCTGCCGACATTCTATTGTATGACGCCGAATTTGTACCGGTTGGAAAAGACCAGCTGCAGCACCTTGAAATTACACGTGATGTTGCCTCCCGTTTTAACCACCAGATGGGAGAAACGTTTGTATTGCCGGAAGCAAAAATTGAAGAACACATTATGATCATTCCGGGAACTGATGGCGAAAAAATGAGCAAGTCCCGCAATAATTTCATCAATATCTTTTTAGACGATAAAGCACTTCGCAAACAGGTTATGAGTATTGAAACGGACAGCACTCCGCTGGAGGCTCCTAAAAATCCGGATACCTGTAATGCTTTTGCTATCTATAAATTATTGGCTACTCCGGAACAAACGGAAGCAATGCGCGCTAATTATTTAGGTGGAAATTATGGCTATGGCCATGCCAAACAGGCCTTATTTGAATTAATCACAGAAAAATTCAAAACCGAAAGAGAACGTTACCATTACTATATGAACAATTTACCGGAAGTAGATGCTTTATTAAAAAAAGGCGCTGCAAAAGCCGGGACTATTGCCGATGGTGTTTTGAAAAGAGTCCGTGAAAAATTAGGATACGAATAATATAAAAGAGAGGTGTGATTCACCTCTCTTTCTATTTTAAGCCTTATTTCAAATCGCTTCAAACAGTTTTCCGGGTAACGGCCGTACGGCACCTTTTAATTCCATCGTGATCAGCATTCCTGAAAGTTTATAAACCGGCATACCGCATTCCAGCGCAATACTGTCTAAAAGTGTCTTTCCGTTTTGCTGTAAAAAGTTGTATATCAAATGTTCGTCCGGTTCCAGGTTTACAAAAAGCTGTTTTTGTACGGGTGTTTTGGGTTTTGCGGTTACTTCCCAGTTGAGCAGGTAAATCAAATCGGCGGCCGATGTCAGCAAATTTGCCCGCTGTGTTTTAATGAGCCTGTTGCATCCGGAGCTGTAGCGGTCTGTTGTTCGTCCGGGAATTGCAAAAACATCCCTGTTATAATCGTTTGCCATCATGGCCGTAATCATAGAACCGCCTTTTTCTGCACTTTCAATTACAATGGTCGCTTCCGATATTCCGGCGACAATGCGGTTTCTTCTCACAAAATTTTCCCGATCCGGATTTGAGGAACTCCAGAACTCCGTGACAAAACCGCCGTTTTCCAGTACTGAAGCTGTATATTTCTGGTGTGCTTTCGGGTAGACCTGATTTAATCCATGGCCTAAAACAGCCACTGTCTGGAGATTGTTCTCAATGGCCGATAATTGTGCCGTGATATCCGTGCCATAGGCAAACCCGCTCACAATAACCGGGCATAATGGTGCTAAGTCTGTAATCAGTTTCCGGCAGCATTCCACTCCGTAACCCGAAATTTGCCGTGTCCCGACGATACTGATAATTTTGGATTGCTGCCAGTTGATCTTTCCGGACTGAAACAACAATACCGGACCATCCACGCAGTGCTGCAGGCGCTGCGGATATGCCTCTTCCTGATAATACATCACCCGGATGGCATTCTTTTCAATAAACTTCATTTCCGTTTCGGCCAGTTCAAATATCTTTTTGTCCTGCAATTTCCGGAAAACGATTTCCCCGATTCCGTCTATCGCCAGAAGTTCCTGTTTTTTCGCAGTAAATATTTCCCGGGCGGTGCAGCAATGCTGCAATAGTTTTTTAGCGAGTATATCCCCGACTCCTTCAACTTTTAAAAGTGCTAATGTGTAAAATAAATCCGATTCGTTCATGGCGTATAGTTTAAATAATAGCTAAAAGATACAGGATTACCTGCTAATTATCAACTTATTCGCTACTAAAAAGCATCCTCCTTTCTCCGGTTACGGAAACAAGGTTCCTGCAAAACTTTAAAAGAGGTTCAAACCCTTAAAAAAAGTAATAGATTCAATTTCAAGTGTTTACAACTATAACCGGAATTGTTAATAACATTTGTTGATAAAATTTGGGATTCGGTCTTGAATAATTAAATTTGTAGATATGAAGATAGAAAACTACATCTCGGCTTTGTTATATCGTTATCAATGCGTTACCGTTCCTGGGTTCGGTGCATTTTTAACCGCAATTCAATCGGCACAACTGAATGGAAGTACAAATACGTTCTATCCTCCTAAAAAGTTGGTGTCTTTTAATCCGCATTTAAAGAATAATGACGGACTGCTTGCTAATCATATCGCTTTACAGGAAAAAATTTCCTATGATGATGCCGTAATCGCGGTGCAGCATGAGGTAAACCTGTGGATTGAAAAATTACAGCGAAAAGAGTCTTTACAATTGCTGAATATTGGTGAAATTTCTGTGAATTCCGAATGGAACTGGGTTTTTGAACCGATTACTTCGGTGAACTATCTTGCCGATTCTTTCGGTTTGAGTTCAATAGTTTCTCCGGCAGTAAAAAGAGAAGTTTTAAAAGCACAGGTTGAAGCACTGGAAGAAAAAGCTCCGATTGTTTTCACACCGGAAAGAAAAAGAGATTATTCCTTCCTTAAATATGCCGCTATTTTTGTGGTATCAATGGGTGTTGGCGGAGCGGCTTACAAATCTTATTATGACCAGCAGATCACCAGCAAGAATGTTTTAGTGGCAAAAGCGGTTCAGGAAAAAGTACAGGATAAAATCCAACAGGCTACTTTTTTTATTGAAAGCCCTTTACCTCCTGTAACGTTAAACATTAAGGAAACCAAAACAAAAGTGGTTAAGCCTTACCATATCATGGCCGGTGCTTTTCGAAGTGAAGCCAATGCAGAGCGCATTTTCAAGGAACTGCAATCGTTAGGTTTTGAACCGGTTCGTCTGGAAAGAAACACTTTTGGATTGTATCCCGTTTTATACGGCAGTTTCACTTCTTATGCCGAAGCACAAACCAAACTGAAAGAAATTCATAAAAATCACAATAAAGAGGCCTGGGTACTTATCAAGGAGCTTTAAAATTATCAAATCCCGAAAAATTCGGGATTTTTTTATGCTTCTATTGCTATCTTTGCAAGAAAAAAAGATGCAAGAGAAATTCCCTTCAGATTCTATTACTATATTAACCGACCTTGTTTTACCGGGTGAGACAAATCCGCTAAACAATCTCTTTGGTGGTGAGTTATTAGCGCGTATGGATCGTGCTGCCAGTATCACAGCCAGAAGACATTCCAGAAGGGTATGCGTTACGGCTTCTGTTAATCACGTAGCTTTTAACCGTGCTATTCCTTTGGGAAGTGTTGTAACGGTTGAATCGAAGGTGTCCCGTACGTTTAAAACGTCTATGGAAATTTTTATTGACGTATGGATTGAAGACCGTGAATCCGGAATTAAAAACAAAGCAAACGAAGCTATTTATACTTTTGTAGCGGTAGACGAAACCGGACGTCCGGTGGAAGTTCCGGCTATTGTTCCGCAAACGGAAGAAGAGAAAAAACGTTTTGAAGCAGCGTTGAGAAGAAAGCAGTTGAGCCTGGTACTTGCCGGCAAAATGAAACCGCACGAAGCAACAGAATTAAAAGCTTTATTCATGCAGGAATAAGGTTTCCGTGAAATAAAAAAGCCACTAATAATTTAGTGGCTTTTTTATTGTAATTACATATTGGCTAACCAGCTCTGCGGGTTCAGCGTAGTTGTATTTTGTGAAATCAGGAATTTCAATACTGCTCTTCCGGAGGAATTGGTGTGTATCTCTCCGATACTTTGCTTAATCGATACTTTATCGCCTTTTCCAACAAAGACTTTACTTAAATTCAGGTAAACGGTCACATAATCACCATGCTGGATAAACACGGCACGGTTGTTTGCCGAAATAACCTGTACCTGTAATACTTCCCCGCCAAAAACCGCTCTGGCATTGGTTCCCGGTTCTGTACTGATTTCCACACCACTGTTGTGAACAATCAGGCTTTTATGGATTGGGTGCGGCTGGTCGCCAAAACCTAAGGAAACAAATCCTTTTTCTACCGGCCATGGCAATCTTCCTTTGTTGGCTCTGAAATTATCTGCCAATGCTTTTCCTTCCGGAGTCAGATAGAATTTTGTTGTGGATTCTGCGGCGGCAGTTGTTGCCGGTTCTGCTTTTTCCACTTTCTTACCGGCCGCTTTATTTCTGGCGGCTAAAGCTGCAGCAGCTTCTCTTGCTTTTCTGTTGGCTTCGGCAATGGCTTCACGGATTAAACGCTGAATCTGTCTGTCGATTGCTCTGGACTCTTCTTGTTTTTTCTTAATATCACCGGCTAATTTCTTTTTATCCTTCTGGATAACTTTCATTAATTTTTCCTGTTCGGATTTGTCTTCTTCCAGTGCTTTCTTCTCTTTTTCACTTTCTACCAGAAGTTTTTGTTTTACTTTTTTCTTCGATTCCAAAACAGTGGTCGCATCCTGCAATTGAAGCGATTTGTTTTTAATCTCAACGCCCTGCATTTTTCTAAAGCTGGCATATTGCTTCATATACTGAACGCGTTTGTATGCCTGCAGGAAATTTTCGGAAGAAAGTACAAACATAATACGGCTTTGCTCCGAACGGCTTTTATATGATTTTACAATCATCTTGGCATAGTCTTCTTTCAGAACCGTTAGCTCTCTTCCCAGTTTGTTTATCTCTAATTGTTTCAGATAAATATCATCCGTCAGCAATCGGGTTTGTTTTTGAGTGGTATTGATCAGTTTTTCACTCAGTTTGATTTTTGTTGTTTGCTGGGAAATTTGCACCAATACTGATTTCTCCTTCTTCTTTTCAGATTGAAGGAGTTGCTGTACTTCTCTTATTTCTTTTTGAATCTGTGCTTTTCTTTCTTCAAGCTGACGTTGTTTGTCTTCAGTTTGCGACCAGGAAGCAATTGACAGGAAAATAAAAAATAGGCTAAAGAGCTTTTTGTACATTGTTCTTTTTTTTGACAAAATTAATCAATAAATATTTGTTCGTATCCTTCCGGAATATTGTATGGAAAGCTTAGCTTTTCATCGAAGCTGATGGAATTATAATCGACTTCGATTCTGACATTTCCTTTCTGAAAAGCTTCAATAATCATGTTTAAAGGCAGCGTTGCCTTATCATAGGCTTTATAGGCCGGATAACTGACTTCCAGAGAGCGCATCGGATCTTTTTGTGAAATGACCTGGTCTTTTAATAAAAAGTTGGCCCCTTCAAACAAAAATTCTTTGGTGATGTTGGCATTCGCTTTGCTTTTCAGCTTATATTTTTCGTTTTCAATAGAAACGTTATAGTTTGTTTTCGTCAGGTCGTCCATTGCCTGGCCTAAAAGGATGTTCTGTACTTTCTTAAAATCCAGGTCGGTTCCCAGCCATCTGCTCAACATGGTATAATCGCCGTCAAAAAAACGGCCGTCTTTACTGTAATAGCTCACGCGCGTTGGCGTAATCAGGGCTTTCGCCAATGGAAAACCAAGAATACGGGCACTGACTAAAATAATCTCATCTTTTTTGATACGGATATCGCCATTAACCGAAAGGGATGTTTTATCATCCTTATAGCTTACGCTTGTTCTGATATTTGCCGTTTCAAAGTTGAACTTGTTACTGTAATGTCCCTGAATGATTTTTGAGGCTTCAATTTTTTCGGAAGCGCCCTGCTCTGCTACTGCAATTTGTTTTGACTTACAGGAAACTAAAAGTACCAGTCCGAAGAGGATTATTATTTTTTTCATTATTTTTTTTGTTTTAGCAATTGATTGGCTTTGATAAAATATGCTTCTTTTTTCTTTTCATCGCCTAAACCGTGGTAGGCTTCTCCAAGCTGAATGTTCATATTGATCTCCAAAGCCCTATCTTCTACTACAAAATCCATTCCTGACTGTAATAAATCGATGGCTTTTTTATAATTTTTTAGCTGATTTTGCGCCATCCCTGCAAAAAAGTACAATTTTGCATGCGTGGGAAACAAATCCAGATAGTTTAATGCTTTTTTACTGACTATATCATACTGCTCCCTTTCTGAGTAAGCCTGCAATAACAATTCTATCGTACTGATATCATCCTTTTTGTTTTCCAGACTTTTCTCGAAGAAGACAATGGCATCTTCGTTTTTCTTTTTCTCAAGGAAAAAGATTCCGATTTCTTTAGGCACATCCACATTCGGATCCCCTGTAAAATAATCGACTGCCTGCTGTAATTCTTTTTTATACGAATTTGTGTTGTTTGAAAAAATCAGGAATTCGTTCAGCACACGGTGTTTGATCTTGGCATCGATTTTTTTGCTTTTCAGCACCTGGAACATTGCATCGGCAGCTTTCTGCGGTTCTTTATTGTTCAGGTTGAATTTAAAAAGACTCACCTGCGCCCAATCGGAAGTAGGGATTGCTTTTTCCAGTTTTTTAGCCACTTCCAGCGCCTTCTCTTCCTGGTTGCTTTCCGAATACAGATAGATCAGTTGTATATAGTTGTTTTCGTCATTCGGATTTTTCTTAATCGCCTGTTCTAATGTTTCCTTTTCCGGTTTTTTGAATTTCGAATCGCTTAAAATTTGCAGTTTGTACATTTCCAACGTCGGGGTTAGTCCTGTAGTCACATCCATTTCGTTAATGAGTGCCAATGCTTTGTCAAATTGCTGCGTGTACATGTACAGCGACACCAGATCGTCCTGGAACTTTTTGTCGAATTCAATTAATTTTTCAACAACCGGTATGGAGCGGTTAAAGTCTTTTGTTTCATAGTACACATCATACAATCCGTTCCAATACCAACGTTCTTTCGGATTTAAGGTTATGGCTCTCTGAAATTCTTTTTCCGCTTCCGGATAGTTTTTTTGGAACAGGTAATTTTTCCCTAATTCATGATGAATAACCGGATTGTCCGGCTGGTTTTTCAGACATTTAAAAAGCGATTCGATCGCCTTATCATAATTTTCAATTCCTTTTTGCTTTAACGATTCATAGAAATTATTCTGAAATTCATCGTTTTCCAAAGCAATAGCATCAGGCTCCTGTTGTGCCACTGCAGGGAGCGGCACAGCCAAAAAGCCTAATAAGGTGAACGCTATGAACTGTCTTTTTATATTCATTTTATTCTAAAACGGAATAATCGCCTATACTGATCGCAGTAAACTTCCCATCGAATGCCGCATGATTTCCAATCATGGCATTGTCTAAGACTGCGTTTTTAATATGTGCATGGGTTTGTACCAGGCTGTTTTTGATGGTGCTGTCCGTAACATGTGTTCCGTTGCCCAAAGAAACGTTTGGTCCTACCGTAGCATTGCATAGCACAACATCATCACCAATAAAACAAGGCGGGATGATTGTTGCATTTTCTAATTTCACTTTTTCGGAAACCAGGTGTATGCCATCCTGATGTAAAAAATTCAGCATACGGGAGTTTGTTTCAACCGTTACATTTTTATTTCCGCAGTCCATCCACTCTTCCACTTTACCGGGAACAAATTTCATTCCTTTCAGCTTCATGTTTTCCAATCCGTCGGTAAGCTGGTATTCGCCTCCTTTTACAATGTTGTTATCTAGCAGGAACTGTAATTCGGATCTTAATGTTTCCCCGCTTTTAAAGTAGTAGATACCAATGATGGCCAAATCGGAAACAAATTCCTTCGGCTTTTCTACGAAGTCTACAATCTGGTTGTTGCCATCCAGTTGTACCACTCCAAAAGCACTCGGATCTTCTACCTGTTTTACCCAGATAACGCTGTCTGCTGTCGTGTCTAATGTAAAATCGGCTCTGAAAAGCGTATCGGCATAAGCCACTACAACCGGTCCCGACATACTTTCTTTAGCACACATAATTGCGTGAGCGGTTCCCAAAGGTTCGTGCTGATAATATATTGTTCCTTTTGCACCTAACTTTTCTGCAATAGCAATTAATTCGCCCGGTACTTTATCGCCAAAATCTTTGTGAATGATAAATGCTATTTCTTCAATTTCCTGATTGATTACTCCGGCAATATCTTCTACAAGACGGTGAACAATAGGTTTTCCTGCAATTGGAATTAACGGTTTCGGTACGGTTAAAGTATGTGGGCGAAGACGTGATCCGCGTCCTGCCATTGGGACAATTATTCTCATTGATTGTATTAATGTTTAAACAATGAATGTGTCTTGAAAGTGCACATTCGTTTTACTTTATAATTAGTAACGGCTTTTTTTAAATTATAGTCTATTTTACTCCTGTACTTCCGAAACCTCCTTCGCCACGGGCTGTTTCCGAAAGTTCAACCACTTCCTGCCATTCTGCTCTTTCATGTCTGGCAATTACCAGCTGTGCAATGCGCTCTCCGTTTTCAACAACAAATGGTTCGTTTGATAAATTTACTAAAATGACTCCTATTTCTCCTCTGTAATCGGCATCAACAGTACCCGGGCTGTTCAAAACCGTCACCCCTTTTTTAAATGCCAGTCCGCTTCTTGGTCGCACCTGTGCTTCAAATCCTATGGGTAATTCTATAAAAAGTCCGGTTTTTACCAGAGCTCTTTCCAAAGGCTGTAACGTGATTGGTGCTTCAATATTGGCTCTTAAGTCCATTCCTGCAGAGGCATTAGTTTCATATTCCGGTAATGCGTGTGCTGATTTGTTGATAATTTTTATTGTCATTATATAGTAATTTTCCTGAATCAGGATTGTATTTGAAACGATGTTTAAAAATAAAAAAAAATATGCAATTTATCTCTTTATCAGTCGGAGTATCGTCTGTTTTTCATTTCGATAAATAAAGTATCCGAAAATTAAGATCGCCAGTACACCAAAAATATAATTATGGAGACTTGGTACATAAAAAGATAGTCCTGCTAATAGTGTGGATACCGATAAGTATCCTATAATTCTTTTCTTATCGTAAGGAATCGGGTAATATTTGTTTCCCATAAAATACGAAATCGCCATCATGGTGCCATAGGCTGCCAGTGTTGCAATGGCCGATCCCATGTAGCTGTATACCGGAATTAACAGGTAATTCAGGACCAGTGTTACCACCGCTCCGACAATGGAAATATAAGCACCCACTTTTGTCCGGTCAATTAATTTATACCAAACGGAAAGGCTGGTATAGATTCCCAGGAAGAAGTTTGCTAAAATGATGAGCGGTACCACTTTCATGGCTTCCCAATAGGTACTGTTCGGTACCAGTATTACTTTTAAGATATCGGCAAAAACGACAACGCACAACAGGATCATCGATCCGAAAATCACAAAATATTTGGTAACCACGGCATAGGTTTGCGGTGCATCTTTTTTATCGGCATGATTAAAGAAGAACGGTTCGATTCCCAGCGTATAAGCCGTCCGGAAAAGTACCATGAACAATCCCAGTTTATAACAGGCCGAATAAGCGCCTACTTCTGCTTTCGCAATATTCTGCGGCAGCAATTTCCCTAAAAGGATCTTGTCAAAATGTTCATTGATTCCGAACGCCAGACCGGCAAAAAGTATCGGCAGTCCGTAGTTCATCATGTTTTTCCATAACGGTACATTGAAATGCCATTTTAGGCGGAAATAGTCCGGAAGGAATACTAACAGTGTTGCCAGACTGGCAATCAGGTTGGCAATAAAGATATAGCCCACCTGGTAGTCGTGAACATAAAAACTGCTTATGAATCCATCCGGGTCTGCTTTTGCGATTTTGGGAAGGAATACCAGGAAAAAGATATTTAATCCGACGTTAATCGTAACGTTGCAGATTTTTATAACGGCATATTTTATGGGCCTTTGAAAAGCCCGGAGTTTCGAAAACGGTATTACCACCAGAGCATCCAGAACCAATATCCATACGGCGTAGGTTACATATTGTGTTTCCACATCGGCCCATTCGGCCAGCGTACTTCGAAATAACAGTGCCATAGCCAGGAACAGCATGGAGGTCCAGAATAATGAAATCGTGGTTGTTTCGATCACACTTTTCTTATCTTCCTCTTTGTTATAGAACCGGAAAAAAGCGGTTTCCATTCCATAGGAAAGGATAACGTTAAAGAAAACCATCCAGGATAAAACGATGGTTACATTCCCGTAATCGCTCTTTGGCATTAAATCCGTGTGAAGCCTAACCAATAAAAAGCTAAGCATTCTTGGCAGCACGGTAGCCACTCCATAAATAAAAGTTTGTTTGAAAAGATTTTTATATAAACCCAAAATATTTGCTTTGACTAATGACGAACAAAAATAGTTAATTCTTTTCGTTTATTTATCGCAGCGTTTTGCATTGCTAACACTATTTGCATCAATTTATGATCCGAATTTATTTCTACACAGAAAAATCAGCTTTTAAGTATATTTGTCCAATATCTGATTTGAAATGAAAGAAAAATTACAGCTACTTTTTTGTTCTTTAATGACTTGCCTTACCTATTCACAGCAACAACCGGTAACCAAAAAAATCCCAACAACAATTTCGAAACACGGCATTACTTTTACCGACAATTACAGCTGGCTTGAAAAAATGCGGTCTGATGAAGTGACTAACTGGGTCGATGCTCAGAATAAAATTGTGTCCGATCATTTCAAAACACTAAATAACACCGATTCTATTGCTGCTGTTATCAAAGAATACGACACCAAAACAACATATAAAATCCCGGAGAGAAAAGGGAAATATTTTTTCTCGCTCTACAGAAAAGAAGCCCATAAATCCGGTTATCTTTTTTACCGGAAAGATCTGAATGAAAAATCTGTTGAACTTGTCAATCCAAATACTATTTACGAAGATAAAAATGTTGCGATAACAAACTATTACCCTTCCAAAAGCTCTAAACTTCTCGCCTACAAAATAAATATTGACGGCAGTGACCGGCACGAAATCCGGTTTGTGGATTTGGATAAAAGGACAGCCCTTACGGACGACATAAAAAATGTAAAATTCTCCAATGTTTCCTGGAATAAGGATAATGGTATTTTTTATAAAAAGAACAGCAATAAGGAGCAATTTGCAAAAGATTCTACCTACCAGCTTTTTTACCACAAAATCGGAACCCTGCAAGAAAATGACGATCTGGTTTTTGACAGTTCAAAATCGGAAAGTGATTTTGACTTTTTTACGTCAAAAGACAAACTGTTTATTATCGAAACAAGTAAGGATGAAACTTTAAAAAACTATTATTATGCAGAATTAAATTATGATGTTTTTCAGCCAAAAAAATTTATTGAAAACGATTCAACCGATTTTAAACTGCTATCCTCTGTAAATGACAGAATTTATTTTTCTTCAAAAAAATATAACTGGGGAGAGATCCGCTCATTCCCCATAGCGAACAGAAACGAAGAAACGGTTGTTGTACCGCAAATTTTCAATAACCTTCTGGTTAAATCATATTTTTATAATGATTACATCGTTTGCAGATACAAAACCACCGGGAAAAATTATTTTATCATCTATGATTATACCGGGAAATTCATCCGAAAAACAGACGCACCTAAAGGTATGGAGATTGATGTTACTGATTTTAACCCTAAAACCAAGGAACTATATTATGGTTTATACTCGTATATCCAGCCGTATCAGAATATAAAGCTAAATGTAGAAACAGGAACTGAAGAGCCATTTTATAGCGCCAGTAACCGCCCTAAGCCGACTCTTTTTCCCCTGAATCATTTTGAAATTATCACAACCACCTATAAAAGCAGGGATAATGTTGATATCCCCATTACCATTGTTGCTAAAAAAGGCATTCCGCTTGACGGAAATAATCCGACCTTATTAAAAGCCTATGGTGGTTTCGGAACAATATCTCCTTCATCCTATGATACCAGTTTGCTGTATTTTCTTGAAAAGGGTGGTGTATTTGCCTATGCTGAAATCAGAGGTGGCGGGGAAAAAGGGCTAAAATGGCATACCGATGGTAAAGGGCAGAAAAAGATAAATACGTTTAATGATTTTATTGATGCTGCCGAATACCTGATTAATAACAAATATACTTCACCAAACAGACTGGCCATAACCGGCGGATCGCAAGGCGGTTTATTGGTAGGTGTTGCCATGACCAAAAGACCTGAATTATTTAAAGTGGCCATACCTAATGTTGGCGTTTTTGACATGAATGAATTTAACAAATACACTGTTGGCAAATACCATTTAGATGAATATGGAGATCCAAATGTTTCGAGTGATTACAAAGCAATGATGGCCTATTCTCCTTATCATAATATTAAAGAAAATATAAACTATCCTATAACCCTGATCATTACATCTGAAAATGACGACAGGGTTCCGCCGTTTCAATCTTATAAATTTGCTGCATTATTACAAAACAGAGCTGCTCAAAAGAATCCTGTGTATATTAAAACACTTAAAAAGGCTGGTCATGCCGGTAAAAACTTTAACTATGATGACCAGATTGAAGAAAAATCAGCGCTATACAGTTTCCTTTTATACCATTTGAATAAATAAAAAAGGCGGTTCTTGTTTTAAGAACCGCCTTTTTTAGCTTCTTTAAAGACCCGAATCCGGGAATATATATTCTTTTATTATCGAAATGCAGCTGCTTTAATAAAGCAAACTAAACACTTATTTACAGCAAAACCGACCATTAAGCCATCCTTTTTAAGGATAAAAAGCCGGATCATTAAATGATCCGGCTTTTTTATGTGCGTTATTATAGACAATATCTTTTATAAAGGACAATTTATAGGTTATATAACCGGTTCATCTCACTTCTCACCTCTCACTTCTTTTCTCTTACTTCTTTTCTCTTACTTCTTTTCTCTTACTTCCTAAAAACAAAAAACCCTATCCGTTTGGATAGGGTTTTCAAAAGAAAGGCGGCGACATACTCTCCCACAGGATTGCAGTACCATCTGCGCAGGCGGGCTTAACTTCTCTGTTCGGAATGGGAAGAGGTGAGCCCC
>NZ_MKTM01000039.1:0-40890 GCF_001898245.1 Flavobacterium sp. 40-81 | reverse complement strand
GTAGTACTGATGTTCCGGCGATGATTAGCCTGACCGCTAATGATAACTGTTCCGGTGAAATTACCGTACAGGGACAAGATTCCACTGTTCCCGGTAACTGTCCCGGTTCTTATAGCATTACCAGAACATGGACCTTTGTGGATGCCTGTGGCAACAGTGCTTCCGTATCGCAAACCATCAATGTAAGCGATACCATTCCTCCGGTAGCTCCAACGGCTCCGGCTGATGTAACTGTATCTTGCGGCGGACAAATTCCGGAAATGATCAGTCTGACTGCGAATGACAGCTGTTCCGGTGAAATTACCGTACAAGGACAGGATAGTACCACACAAGGTGAGTGTCCTAATTCGTATATCATTACCCGTACCTGGACATTTACCGATACCTGTGGCAATACTTCAAACAGCATACAGCTGATAACGGTTTCTGATGATACCGCTCCGGTTTTAGCTTCGGCATTAGAAACGGAAGTAAATGCTGTTTGTACCGCTATTCCACCTGTTCCGGAATTGACATTTACAGACAATTGTGGTGCAACGGTAACGGTAGTATATTCTGAAAATACAGGCAATCAAACCGCCGGCTCTTATGTTATTATCAGAACATGGACGGTAAGCGATACTTGTTTTAATACAGCTACTTTTACCCAAACGGTTACTGTTAGTATTGAGAATCCGTTAACCGTAATTGCGAAAACAATCTGTATCAATGATGAACCCGTTAATCTTTTCACATTACTGCCGGAAGGCACCGCTCAAAATGGCACCTGGTCAAGTCCGAATGCCGGAACAGCACTGGAAGGAAGTATCTTCAATCCGCATCAGGTCGCTTTAGGAAACTATATTGTCCGCTATACTATCTCGGATGGAGACTGTCCTAAAGTATTTGAAATAAATATTGAAGTACACGACAGATGTATTGTATTACCAGCCTGTTCGATCACGGTTTACAATGCGGTATCGCCAAATAATGACGGTTATAACGATGTTTTCTTTATTGACGGAATTTTATGTTATCCGGAAAATAATGTTGAAATTTACAACAGATGGGGTATATTAGTGTTCAGTACAGATGGTTATAACAATACCACCAAAGTATTTGCTGGTGTATCTGAAGGTCGTGCCACTATTGACAGAGGCGCAGAATTACCGGACGGAACGTATTATTATATTTTAAAATATAAAGATGAAAAAGGAACCAACTTCGATAAAGCAGGTTATTTATATCTTAATAGATAGTTCCGTATCAATTTTTTAGTTCAATTTAAATTACGGTGTACATGAAAACACAAATTATAATATTCGTTTTTATATTGATCAGTGTGACAGGTTATTCACAACAAGACTCTCAATATACTCAGTATATGTACAATACCATTAACATAAATCCTGGTTATGCCGGTTCCCGTGGTGTAATGAGTGTTTATGGGATGTACAGAAGACAATGGGTAGGATTAGATGGAGCGCCCACCACCGGTGCGGCCTCCATCAATACACCTATCAACAATTCTAATGTAGGACTTGGACTTTCCTTTTTAAATGACAAAATCGGTCCTTCCACAGAAAACAATATTTCTCTTGATGTATCTTATACTATCCAGACTTCCGGGGATTATAAAATTTCCTTTGGCGTAAAAGCAACAGCAAACCTGTTTAGCATCGATGTTAACAAACTGAACATTCAGCACCAGGGTGATCCGCAGTTCCAGAACCTTAACATGGACTTTAGTCCGAATGTAGGAACCGGAATATACGTTCACTCTGACAATACTTATTTCGGTTTGTCTGTTCCGAACTTTCTGGAAACCAAACATTATAAAGACAATTCGGTTTCTGTAACCAAAGAGCGTCTGCATTATTATTTCATTGCCGGTCACGTATTTGACTTTAGCACGGAATTAAAATTCAAACCTGCTTTATTGGTAAAAGCTGTTGAAGGAGCACCATTACAAGTGGATGTTTCCGGAAACTTCCTGATCTCTGATAAGTTAACTCTTGGCGTAGCCTACAGATGGGATGCCGCAGTGAGTGCTTTGGCCGGATTTCAAATCACAGATTCCTGGTTTATCGGTTATGCCTATGATGCGGAAACAACCCGCCTGGCAAATTACAACTCCGGTTCCCATGAAATATTCCTGCGATTTGAATTTTTGAACAACTACAACAGAGTGTTAACACCCCGATTCTTTTAAAACCCTGACGTCATGAAAATCAAAACTATACTTCTATTTACTTTTATTGGTATGCTCTCAGGATTTGCTCAGAATTCGAGGCTCAATAATGCCAATAAGAAATATGACAAATATGCCTATATTGATGCTATTGCCGTTTATGAAAAAGTAGCCGATAAAGGATATAAATCCGTTAATCTGTTTGAAAAACTTGGAAATGCCTATTATTTCAACGGAGAACTGGATAAAGCTGAAAAATGGTACCGGGAACTTTTTGCCCTTAACCAGGCTGTGGATCCGGAATATTATTTCCGATATTCCCAGGCACTGAAATCTGTAGGGAAATATGATGAAGCCGATAAGATGCTGCAAACGTTCTCCCAGAAAACAAATGATCCTATCGGTAAGGAGCTGCTGGCTAATCCCGATTATATCCAGCGGTTATCCAAAGATTCCGGACGCTACCAGGTTGAAAATTCCGGTACGAATTCGAAATATTCCGATTACGGATCAGCTTTCTACGGAGAAGATGTGGTATTTGCTTCTGCCCGCGATACCGGCGGCGTGTTTCAAAGAAAACACAAATGGACCAACCAGTATTTTACAAAACTCTATACGGCCAGGATTGCAGGAGAAGGTTTTTTAGATCCTGCCGTAAAATTTTCAAGCTCGATAGATACCCGTTTTCATGAATCGACCCCGGTATTTACCAAAGATGGAAACACGATGTATTTTACCCGCAACAATTATAACGATGGTAAAAAAGGAAAAAGCAGCGACCGCATTATCAAGCTGAAAATCTATAAAGCGTCTTTAGTGAACGGAAAATGGGACGATATTAAAGAATTGCCGTTTAACAACAACAATTACAGTGTGGCGCATCCGGCGTTAAGCCCGGATGAAAAAACACTTTATTTTTCATCAGACATGCCGGGAACATCCGGTGCTTCAGATATTTATAAAGTAGCCATCAATAGCGACGGAACCTATGGTAAACCGGAAAACCTCGGTAAAACAATCAATACTACCGGCAGGGAATCCTTTCCGTTTGTATCGCTGAAAAATGAGCTGTACTTTGCCTCCGACGGTCATTTGGGCATTGGCGGACTGGATGTTTTCAAATCTAAAATGAATGCTGACGGCAGTTTTTCTGCTCCGGAAAATCTGGGAAGTCCCGTGAACAGTCCTAAAGATGATTTTGCTTATATCGTGGATACCCGGGCACAAATGGGATATTTCAGCTCGAACCGTGAAGGCGGAATGGGATCGGATGATATTTATAAATTCCGGGAACTGCGATGCGACCAGATTTTAAAAGGTACGATTACCGATAAAGAAAGCGGTTTACCGCTCTTGAATGCCAAAGTCACCCTGTTTGATTCCAATATGAAGGAAATGGGCAGCAGGATGACCGATAGCAACGGACATTATACTTTTGAAACCATCGATTGTGATAAGAGATATTATGTAAGGGCTGAAAATACCGATTATGAAACCAAAGAAGTAAATGTAACCATACCGGCCAAATCCGGGGAAACGGTTGTGGATATTGCCCTTGAAAAACGCGTTATCCCGATTGAAGTGGGAACCGATCTGGCAAAAGTACTGGATATCGAAATCATTTATTTTGACCTGGACAAATGGAATATCCGTCCGGATGCCGCTGTAGATTTACAAAAAGTAATTGCCGTGATGAAAGAACATCCGACTATGGTCGTGGATATCCGTTCCCATACAGACAGCCGTCAGACACACCAGTACAACGAACGTTTGTCCGACCGAAGAGCCAAATCGACTTTAGAGTATATGGTTAAAAACGGTATCGAAAGAAACCGCTTAACGGCTAAAGGTTATGGCGAAACCCGATTGGTTAACGGTTGTTCGGATGGTGTTCCCTGCTCGGAAGCCGAACATCAGAAAAACAGACGCAGTGAATTTATTGTTATAAAAATGTAATAAAGCCCCCCTATTAACAGCAAAAGCATCCCTTCAAAAAGGATGCTTTTGTATTGTATACTCCTGGTTGGTTATTTTTTGATAAACATATTGGTGATATACATATCACCGTTTGCATCTTTTCGCACAGCAACCCCAAAATTGGTATAATCCCCTTCGATATTCATTTTATGAAGATCGCTGTTTAGCCAGGCGTTAAAAGTGGCATCAATAGTGCTGTAACCGTAAGCGATGTTCTCGCCTACTCTTTTCGCTCCTAATGTGGCTTTTAAGTTCTGCTCTCTTTCTTCAAAATACGAATGGTCAACTGTTTTAGTTGAAATCATATAATTGTCATGTCCTTCCGAAACATGCGATATATGATTGATTCTGCTCAAAGGTGCCAGTCCTTTACTGGCTCTGTAACTGTTTAATTTTTGTTCAATCTGAAGTTCTTCCTGATTATAGGTAAAATCATTTACAACTTTAGGCGTGTCGATCGTCTCATTAGCACTATCCGTTGAACAGGAAATCAACATCATAAAAAAGCACACAAGTAATGTGCAACGAAATAGCTTCATATACATTTAATAGTTTAAGTATGTAATATTGGGGCATGTTATAACTGTCTATATAACAGCAAATAACAGGTACAAAAGTATCCTAATATCGATTACCTGCAAAAAAAATCGATAAAATACCTTAAATTTTAACACTTAAACCTTAAAATGGGCTTTACGACGAAAGCCGTTCTATTTTCCAGTAGTAATCTTCCTGCAATTTATAGCGTATGCGGTCGTGCAGGCGGTTGGGTCTTCCCTGCCAGAATTCCACTTCTACCGGACGAACCAAGAAACCGCCCCAATGTTGTGGACGCGGAATTTCTTTTCCTTCATATTCCTGTTCCAGTTTTTTAAGATTTTCTTCCAGGTATTCCCGTGATGGAATTACGTCACTTTGGGCCGAAACAATGGCACCCAGTTTGCTTCCGTCCGGACGGCTGTCAAAATAACCATCAGAAACCTGCTCCGATGTTTTTTCGGCTATGCCTTTAATGATTACCTGGCGCTCGGCTGTGGGCCAAAAGAAAGACAGACAGATATGCGGATTATGGGAAATGGCTTTCCCTTTTTCGGAATTATAATTGGTGAAGAAAATAAAGCCTTCTTCGTTGAATTTTTTTAATAAAACGACTCTCGATTTTGGAAATCCGTCCAAACCGATAGTCGCAACCGTCATGGCATTTACTTCTTCAATACCACCAAACTCTTCTACTTCATAAAACCACTTCTGGAACAGGTTAATCGGATCTTCCGGTATATCCGTTTCCACTAAGGCTTTCTTTTCGTAGGATTTTCTATAGTTGCTTAAATCACTCATGACTTTAAAGTAAAAAATTTCAGAGCACTAATTTACTGCGTTTTTAGCTTTTTCAAACGGAAAAACCCTTGTTTTATAAGGATGGTTAACCATTAGAATTCAAACGACTTACCATCGTCTGCCAATAAAATATGCGGAAATATGGTTTGTGCTTCTTCTTTAAAATGCGCTATGCTTTCATACCGCGTGGAATAATGTCCCATAACCAGCTGACCGGCATTGGCAAGCTTTGCAATCGCTGCTGCCTGTTTTGCCGTGGTATGCATGGTTTTTCCTGCCAGATGTGCTTCCGTTTCCAGGAAGGTGCTTTCGTGGTATAGAACACTTACGTTTTTAAGATACGGTACTATGGTTTCATCATAAACGGTATCGGAGCAAAACGCATAGCTTTTTTCCGGTTCCGGGTCAAATGTAAGTTTGGCATTAGGGATCACCGTGCCGTCATCTAAAGTGATATCACCACCGTTTTTGATCTTCTGGTAATAGCACTGTTCAATATTGTAGTTTAATATGGTATTGATATCGAGTTTGCGTTCTTTATTTTTTTCCTGAAACAAAAAGCCATTGGTATAAACCCTGTGCTTTAAAGGAATTGTTTTCACAATAACTTTTTCGTCTTCATAAACAACTTCACTCTCCGTGCTTTCCAATTCATGGAAATACAGGTTATAGCCTGTAAAAGAGCCGGAAAGCCGCAATTGCAGTAAAATAACTTCCTTGATTCCTTTTGGTCCGTAAACATGTAAATCGCTCACCCTGTTTAACAGCATAAAGGTAGAAATCAGTCCCACCAGGCCATAGAAATGGTCGCCATGCAAATGGGAAATAAAGATGTGCTCGATACGGGAGAATTTTATTTTATTTTTCCGAAGCTGTACCTGTGTTCCTTCACCGCAGTCAATCAGAAACATCCGGTTTTTAATTTCCAGAACCTGTGCTGTCGGATTGGTAATTGTTCGTGGTGTTGCGGCATAACAGCCCAATATGGTCAGTTTCATCGGCAGTTTTGCGGTTAAAATCCTAAATCGCGCTCTATCTCTTCCATTTCAATCATGTCATGCGCTTCTAAAAGTGTCGGAACCACTAATAGCGAAGCCGGAACATCATTGAAATCGATATTTTCCGCTACGATCACAAAGGATTTCTTTCCTTTTTTATGTATTTTAGACAAAGGCGTAAACAGTTTAATCGCTTTTAAATCGACACTTTTATCCTGTGTTACATCTAAAACCAGGTTAAAATCTTTAAAATTATTGTGCTGGCTGCTCACCTTTTCTAAAAAGGTATTTACTTCCCCTTCAGTGTCTTTAATAATTATAGTATGTCCTTTTTCGTCTACTTTCATGTGCTTATAAAAATGAGTCTTTTATATCAATACAACTGCTAAATTACTATTTTTTATGAACTCCGGGCGTTTTAATCATTATACATTTCCGGAGTGATGAATATTTTAAATAGGGATTTACCGTTTTTGTCCCGGTAAGCATAAATAAGTTTCACATTATTATCCCTGAATTTTTTCATATCAGGGCTGGTTTTTACACTATTAATCAGATTAGGGGCAATAACTTTCTGTGCTTCGTCTACATCTACCTGTTCTTTAACCAGGTTGACCAGGGTGTAATTATACTGGAAGACTTTATTGGGTAAAACATTGGCATTATCCAGACGGGTTTCTTTGTCAACAAAAACAGGACACTTCCGGTTCACTTCATGCGACATGGATATCAGATCATTATCGATAGAAGGCTTCATCAGGTATTTTACGCCAATGATTATCGTAAAGATCACTGCAAATCCTAAAATAAAGCCTAAAGCAATTTTTTTCTTATTATCTTCATTCATTATCAAAACAAAATAAGTTCCTTTAGTTTTTAACCTCCTCTATATCTGTGCAATATACAGCACTCATCATATTAGGTTTGTAAATCTGTTTTTTATTTTTAACAATATAGTCTTTATTGGCTGCAGCCGGTTTAATCGTTATATGCTTAAAACTTTTTTTAAACCTTTCCAGGTAAACAGTACTCTTTTCCGGAATAATAAAAGTAATCTTATTATTTTTAATGTCAGTCTTATGCGTTATAAAACCTTTTAAAAACAAATCACTTTTAATCTCCGTTTCATCAATGAGCCTGTGTTTTATTAATATTTCATAGCCGTTATGGAAAACATGCCGGGGAAACATTATTAATATGGGTTTGTTGGTATAATTTCTAATACAGAAAAATTCTGCCAGCGTACATCCTGAAAACAGAAAAGGGATTAGAAGTAAAACCAGCCATTTTTTCATTATGTATTATTTGATTTTTGAGGCTAATAAATAGATAACCGCCATTCGGATAGCAACCCCGTTTTCTACCTGGTTTAAAATTACGGATTGCTGCGAATCGGCAACATCCGATGTAATTTCCACCCCGCGGTTAATTGGTCCCGGGTGCATGATGATAATCTCTTTATTTAACGAATCCAGTAAGGCTTTGTCAACACCATATTGCTGTGCGTATTCTCTTGTAGATGGGAAATAGTTCACATCCATACGTTCGTTTTGCACCCGAAGCATGTTTGCTACATCACACCATTCTAATGCTTTACGCAGGTTTGGTTCAACGGTTACTCCAAGACTTTCAATATATTTCGGAATCAGGGTTTTCGGTCCGCATACTTTAACTTCTGCACCCTGCATCTGCAAAGCAAAAATGTTTGATAAGGCTACACGGGAGTGCAGAACATCCCCTACGATCACCACTTTCTTTCCGCCTACTTCTCCCAATTTTTCCCGGATAGAAAAACTGTCCAGTAAAGCCTGCGTAGGATGCTCGTGTGCACCGTCGCCGGCATTCACAATACTCGCTTTTACATTTTGGGATAAAAAATGGGCGGCACCGGGATTGCTGTGGCGCATCACCACCATATCCACTTTCATCGATAAGATATTGTTTACGGTATCGATTAGCGTTTCTCCTTTTTTAACCGAGGACTGTGCAGCAGAAAAACTGATCACATCTGCCGATAGTCTTTTCTGTGCTAATTCAAAAGATAATTTGGTACGGGTACTGTTTTCAAAAAAGATATTGGCAATGGTTATATCCCGTAAAGACGGTACTTTTTTGATAGGACGATTGATAACTTCTTTAAAATGATCTGCCGTTTCAAAGATTAAATCAATATCGTTTTTGTTGATATATTTTATTCCAAGTAAATGATTGACACTTAACTCTTTCATTGTTGTGTTGTTGCGGGTTAGTTAGTTGTTAGTTACAGGTTTAGACACTAAAAGTACTTCATCTTCTCCTTCGTTCTGTTTCCAGTTTACGATTACTTTTTCGTTGTTGATTACATCTACCTGACGGCCGCGATAATCCGGCTGTATTGGCAAATGACGGCTAAAACGACGGTCAATCAATACCAGTAGTTCAATTTCTGACGGTCTGCCAAAAGACTGAATAGCGGTCAAAGCCGAACGGATACTGCGTCCGGTAAATAAAACATCGTCTACAAAAACGACCTTTTTATCTTCTACCAGAAAATCAATCTGGGTCTTGTTGGCTTCCAGCGGTTTTTCATTTCTACGAAAATCGTCTCTGAAAAAGGTAATGTCCAAAAATCCCAGCGGAACATGGTTTACGTGGTATTCTTCTTCTAAAAGTTGTTTGATTCGTTCTGCTAAATATTTACCTCTCGGCTGAATCCCAATAAGAATTGTATTTGAAAAATCAAGGTGTTTTTCGATTAACTGACAGGCCAAACGATGCAGAATGATATTGACTTCTTTCGAAGTAAGCAATATTTTTTGACTCATAATGAAGTGTTGTGTTTGGGTGGTAAAAGTACAATAAATTTGTTAATCACAGAATTTGCTCATTTGAAAAATTTAAAATTTATACCGCTAATAATCATTTTTTAACAAAGTAAATCGGTTCTGTTACCCACTCCGTTTTTACCGGATTCTTTTTCTCCCGAAAATTCTCCGTACCTTTGAGAGTATCTATTAGAGCCCTACTGCATGGTACCAGCAAACAACAATTTTAAAACCTATTTACAGGCAAAAGCAGGCATAACAGCCGATCAGTTTTTATTGCTGACCGATGCGATAAAAACCCAAACAATTGCCAAAGGAACCGTTTTATTAAATCCGGGAGAAATTTGCCATCACTCCTTTTTTGTAGAAAACGGCCTGTTGCGCTCTTATACCATTGACCATTCCGGAAAGGAACATATTATTCAGTTTGCTTCCGAAAACTGGATCATCAGTGACCGCAGCAGTATCTTTTTTAACGAACCATCCGATTTTTATATCGATGCCATTGAAGAAACAACTTTTATTTTTCTCGACCAGGAGTTTATCAATAAAGCTTCCGAAATTAGCCTGTCGTTTCGCTTGTTCAATGAAAAAGCCCTGCAGAATCATATCCGTCATTTACAAAAAAGAATCAACCTGTTATTAGGCGCCACGGCAGAACAGCGCTATCTGGATTTTATCCGGCTTTACCCCGACCTGATGCTGCGCGTTCCGCAATGGATGATCGCTTCCTATTTGGGCATTACACCCGAAAGCCTGAGCCGTGTACGGAAAGAACTGGCCAAACGGAATTTTAAGCCGTATTGATTTCTTACCATACATCAATGTACAGCAATTGCTATGATGGTAATTTTGTACTGTAACTTTTAAATAAGAAAACAAAATGGCAACAAAAAATATTGAAATAGTAGTAGCGCCAAGAGCTCCGCACTTTGTGGGCGACGGCTTTAGAGTTCACAACTTTATCCCAAGCGGTTACCATCTGGATATGGAACGCATGAGTCCGTTTATCATGATGGATTACAATTCGAAATATCATTTTTCACCTACCGAAATTCCAAGAGGTGTCGGAGTTCATCCGCACAGGGGATTTGAAACGGTAACCATTGCCTATAAAGGAAAAGTGGCACACCATGACAGTTCGGGCAACAGCGGTGTAATTGGTGAAGGCGACGTACAATGGATGACCGCAGCCTCCGGTGTTTTGCACAAAGAATACCACGAAAAAGAATTCAGCAAAACCGGCGGTGATTTTCAGATGGTCCAATTGTGGGTAAACCTTCCGGCCAAAGATAAAATGTCCCAGCCGAAATATCAGGGGATCACGAATGATGCCATCAATAAATTTGAATTACCGGATAATGCCGGAATTATCGAAGTTATTGCCGGGCAATATCAGGATGTTAAAGGTGCTGCTTCGACATTTACGCCGGTAAACCTGCAAAATGCCAAACTGAATAAAGGCGGAAAAGCTCTTTTTAGCTTTCCGGCACATTACAACACTGCTTTACTGGTAATTGAAGGAAGCATTAAAATAAACGACAGCGAAGTTGTTCCTACCGATCATCTGGCTTTGTTTGAAAACAAAGGCGAAACATTTACGATTGAAGCCCTTGAAAATGCTATCGTACTGGTTTTAAGCGGTGAACCGATCAATGAGCCCATTGTTGCTCACGGACCGTTTGTAATGAACACCCGTGAAGAGATCATTCAGGCATTTGAAGATGTAAACATGGGACGGTTCGGGTATCTGGAAGACTAATTTTTTAAAATACAGACTATGTCAAACATCAAATTAATTATTGAGGAGCGTGCTGCCGATATTGGCAACTTTATGGTAGGGCGTCTCCTTCCCTTTCGTGAAAAGCGAACCGTTGGTCCTTTTGCTTTTATCGATCACATGGGACCGGCACATTTAAAAGATTATCAGAATCTTGATGTTGCGCCGCATCCGCATATCGGATTGTCTACGCTGACCTATCTTTTTGAAGGCAGTATACAGCATAAAGACAGTCTGGGTTCCGATATTGAAATCCAACCGGGTGCTGTGAACTGGATGACCGCCGGAAACGGTATCGTACATTCCGAAAGAACGCCGCAATATTTAAGAACATCCGACAAAATGCTGCACGGATTGCAAATTTGGGTGGCTCTGCCTAAGGATCTGGAACAGATGGAACCTTCTTTTGTACATGTGGACAAAGAGGACCTGCCACACTGGAATGAAGGCGGATTATCGATAAAGCTGATTGCCGGGGAAGCCTTTGGTAAAAAATCGCCTGTACCGGTTTACAGTCCGCTGTACTTTATTGAAATTAAAAGTACCGGAGCACAAAAAGTAAACATCGGAAAAGACCTTTTTGGTGAAAGTGCGCTATACATCCTGGAAGGCAGCATTACCAGTGACGGTACTGTTTTTGAACCCAAACAGATCCTGATTGCCAAAGACAGCACCCTGTGTGAATTTGAAATGGCAGCCAATACAACCGTATATATTTTTGGCGGTGAGGCATTTCCCGAAGAGCGTTTTATTTTCTGGAACTTCGTAGCTTCCAGTAAAGAACTGATTGAAGAAGCGAAAGAGCGCTGGCAAAAACAGGAATTCCCGAAAGTACCCGGTGAAACAGAATTTGTCCCTTTACCACCACCTCCTAAATTTTAAACGTATGGATACGATCAACGCACATATCGGAAAAGAACTTTATAAAACCATGATTACTGCCGGCACGAACACCCTTTTAGCAGACGAACCGGAAAGCATGGGCGGACAGAACCTTGGCTTTGCCCCACAGGAACTGTTTGCATCTTCTCTTGCCGCCTGTACCATTATTACCCTGCGCATGTATGCCGACCGTAAAGGCTGGGATTTAACCGATGTGAAAATCGAAGTGACTTTCGAAAGGGATATTCCTGCCAATATTACTAAGCTGGAACGCAAAATCGAATTTACCGGTAATCTTGATGAAGCGCAGCGTGCCCGTTTGCGGGTAATTGCAGACAGCTGTCCTATTCACAAAGCCTTATCCAATCCGATAGCCATAACAACGACCATATTATAATATATGAACCGGCCTAGTTTACAAAAAATCAGGCCGGTTCTTTATAGCGCCTGTTATAAAAATGTTACAACATACTGATTGCTATCATTTTAGATTTTAGTGTCCGTTATTTTTGTAACTTAGATTGCTCCAAAAAACAAAGTTTCCATTTTTGAATAAGTTGCCCCGGATAATAGTGCTGCAGCAGGAATGCATCACTAAATATTGCTTAGGATTTCTAACTTTAAAATAAAACTTATGTCAAACATCGTATTGGTACATGGAGCCTGGGGAGACGGTTCTCACTGGAGAAAAGTTATCCCGATAATCGCAAAAGCCGGTTATACAGTAGTGGCCTCACAACATCCCTTAACGTCACTCACAGATGATGCCGAAACCGTAAAAAGGCTGGCGGAATCACTGGAAGGACAAACTATTTTAGTAGGTCATTCCTATGGTGGCGCTATCATAACCGAAGCCGCTGCAAAATGCCCCAATGTAGTCGGGCTGGTGTATATTGCCGCTTTTGCACCGGATGAAACGGAAAATCTCGGGGAGCTATTAGGCAGGACAAAACCGCCTACAGGCGCAGCAAGTCTTTACCCGGATAAATACGGTTTCCTATGGATTAAAAGAGATTTATTCCGGGCAAGTTTTGCCCAGGATTGCAGTGAAGAAGAAGCTTTGGTAATGGCTGCGGCCCAAAAACCGACTTCCGGAAAATGTTTTGAAGAAAAGCCAACAACAGTAGGCTGGAAAAAACTGCCGGTATGGTACCAGGTTTCAGAAAACGACAATATGATTCCGCCGGAAACACAGCATTTCTTTGCGGAAAGAATGAAAGCCAAAACAATCTCGTTACATACCGGACATGCCTCTATGGCTTCAAAACCGGATGAAATTGCCGATTTTATCATTAGTGCGGCAAAAGAACTATTATAATTCGGGGGTTTACCAGCATTCTAAATCTGTCGGATTCAAAAAAACTGACAGATTTTTTTTATATTTGATTTAATGAAGCGTTTGAAGCACTCTTGCTGTTAAGCAGCTAAAAACTCTTGAAAATTAACCGGCAAACCACCATGCATACCGAAATTAGCATCCGAAATTATAAAAATACCGATAAACCAGCGGTTATTGCCTTGTTGCAGCTAAACACGCCGCAATATTTTTCTCCGGAAGAAGAAGCCGATCTGATTTTTTACCTCGATAATGAAATCGAACAGTATTTTGTTGTGGAATATGACAATAAAATCATTGGTTCCGGCGGGTTTAATTTTTCAGAAGACCTTACAACCGGAAAAATCAGCTGGGATATACTGCATACGGAATACCAGGGCAAAGGTATTGGCGGGATGCTTTTAAAACATCGTATAGAAAAACTGAAAGCTTTAAACCATATACAGCTGATTACGGTAAGAACATCCCAACTGGTATATGCTTTTTACGAAAAAAACGGTTTTGAGCTAAAAGAAATTGTAAAAGATTATTGGGCAGCAGGTTTTGATCTGTACCGTATGGAATACACTAAAAAATAACCAGATTAAATGATACTTTAATGAAAATAGAACAAGTAAACGAAAGCAACAAAGGCTATTTTAAAGCCGTAGATACTAACACAGAAGCCGGATTAATGACCTACAGCTGGGCTGGTACTGATAAAATAATAATAGACCATACCGAAGTAAATCCGGATTTTAAGGGACAGAACGTTGGTAAAAATATGGTACTGGAAGCAGTGGCTTTTGCCCGAAAAAGCAATATTAAGATCTTACCGTTATGTCCTTTTGCCAAAAGCGTTTTTGATAAAAATCCGGATCTTCATGATGTGCTGTTTTAAAATAGAAATATATTGATTATCATAAGCAGATAACCTAATAACGAATTAACACTTAAAACGGGATAATTATTGAGTATGAGTATAAGTGCGTAGCTGATTTTTTGGTTTTAGCAGAAATAATATACAATTTCGTACTGGTAAATTTAAGTAATACACTTACAGGCAACAGTATAGATAAAATAGTAAGTGCTATTAACAATTAAAATCTGAAATCATGAAAAAAATAATTTCGTTAATGTTACCGGTTGTTACTGCTATTAGGAACAAGTTAAACGATATATCGGTCTATCCTAACTGATTATAATGCTTTTTATATGTTTATTCTTTATAAACGTATGTTGTTTCTTTTGTCAGGCTGTTTTATACTGTTGACTATTTTGGGAACTATTACACATGAATACGGTCATATAGCCGTTGCCAAATGTTTAGGTTATCAAAATACACTGCATTATGCCAGTATGGAATGGTCCAATGATTTTAAAAGCGATGTTTTAAAAACATACGACAGGTATCGTTTTGAAATTGAAAACAATTTGCCTTTTAAACAGAAAAATGAATATGTTATAAAGATCCAAAAAATAAATACCGATGAGCTATTTATAACTTTAGGAGGTGTTTTGCTAACCGTCTTTATTGGTACAGCTGGTTTTGTGATATTGCTATTCCAGTATTATAAAGCGACAAATACAACTTCATTTATGAAATGGGGACTTATTTTTCTGTCCTTGTTCTGGTCCAGAGAAGTTTTTAATTTTTTTAAAGGAATTATCAACGGTATCTTTTTTAATAAAGGAAATTACTTTTGGGGAGATGAACTAAAAATTTCTAATCATTTGGGATGCTATGAGGGAACGTTTTCTATTATTTCAGGAAGCATCGGATTATGCATTATATCCTTTTTAATACTCAAAATAGTTCCTTTAAAGTACAGATTAACCTTTATTTTTTCCGGTGTTCTGGGTAGCATATCAGGCTATATTATATGGATGATCATTTTGGGCCCGATGATTTTACCTTAGCTCCAATGCTTATAAAAGGCCGTTGCTTAGATTAGTGCGCTATTGAAAGTTTAGGCTTTCTTATCCGTCACTGTCGCCAAGCTGCGGCTCGGTAGCTATAAGGTTAACATACAAAACGCAAGAAATATTGAAATGAAATATTATAAAATTCATAATTCTAACTATCTGTTTGTTTTTTGCGAAAAGTTTGAACGCTCAAGAAAAAAGATTAAATCCCGATAGCCTTAAAAATGAAGTGAATTTTCTTTTTAAGAATATTGAGGAAATCCATCCAAATATGTTTGCAAACCTTGGTAAAACAGATTTTGAAAAAGAATTAAAAGAAAAGAAGAAGAGAAACACGAATCCTTAACAAAACACAAGTTTATGAGAAAAGAATTTATCAGTGTTGAATCAAAGCCGTGTAAATATGCTAATATTAGCATTAAGATTTTAATGTTTACCTGCTTTTTGGGCATTCCTCTATTTGGTTCTCTTTTTCTATTTTGGATAGGAGCTTATAATCCTGGGTTAATCGTATTGGTTCTTTTTTTTGCACTATTACTCTTTTTCGGAGTACAGCTAAGTAAGAAAAAGCCAATGATTAAAAAAATAATTGTTAATAAAAATGGTGTTTTCTATTATAATGGCGATGATGAACTTGTGGATAAAGTATTATATACCGGCCTATGTAGCTCCGGACTTACTTATGATATTGGTATAAAACTGGAAAGGAGATACTATAGATCATCAAAAGAATTTACGGTATTTAATCCGATGCAAAGAGGAATTTATTTTCACCTTGAGGCAGCAAATATCAACTTGCAAAGGTTGAATAATGTAAAAAGAATAGAGACTAATCTATTATGGAATGATATCAGTAATGAACTGGAACTTCAAAAGCACTTTATTAAAGGAATCCAGATTTTTCGCCCCGATTTAAAAATAGATCCTCTTATCTTAAAATTATTTAGACTATAATCTTTCGGTTTAATTACTGTCTAAATAGTTATTATGTATACTGTAGAATTAATTTTATCAGGTTGATCGGATTGGAATAATCAATTTTTATGGATTCCAAATAGGACCATCTTTAACAACACAATCTTTTCCTGTGATTAAAACACCTTTTCGTTTTTCACGGAAAATAAAAAAATTGATACCTAAACTTTCTACGAGATTGACCTCTTTCACATTTTAGATAAAGTGAATTCAATTGAATGTTATTTGTAAGTACTTACGAGTAATTAAAAATAAATCAAAACATTGATTTATAAATTGTTACACGTATATTCTGTTTTTTTGAAGCTAAAAAATTTTCGTATATTTGAGTGTTAGCGGAAAGCAATTCCAATATATCACTAAATAATAATTTTTCAAAAAAAATGAAAAACCTATATAACAAAATAGATGTTGATGAAATTTTAAACCGTGTCGAAAAATTAACACCTAACACACAAAGAAAATGGGGAAAAATGAGCATTGGGCAAATGCTGGCTCATTTAAATGCATTTATAGAAACTGCATTGGACAGTAATTGCCAAGAAAGAATGTTAATTGGGAAAATTATAGGTAGATTTTTTAAAAACCGTTATGTAAGTAAAAAGCAATTTTCAAAAAACTCACCAACAAGTAAAAACTATACTTTTATAGACCAAAAAGATTTTGAAAAAGAAAAGAGTAAAGCAATCTTACTTATTAAACAGTTTTATGAAAATGGTCCAGAAAAATGCACTAAACACCCTCATCCTTTTTTTGGAAAATTGACACCCAATGAATGGGCAATCGTACAATGGAAACATTTTGACCATCATTTGAGACAATTTGGAGTTTAAGTAATTTGAAATATAGTAAATTTTAATATCAGCATGTTGAACAAATAAATTTACATCTCGGCTATTTTGAAAATAATGAAAAATAATATCTTCGTTGTATATACTGAAAAATATAGACAATCAATATAATTACTAAAAGCCAGATTTACTTATCTAAAAAACTTGAAGGTACATATCAAAACAAATAACAAGTAGCATAACAAAATGCCTACTGTTAACAAACGGTTTGCTGTCAGGCGGGGGAAAGTCGGGATTTGAAAGTTTGTGCGGAAATCCCGCCCGAACGGATACAAAGTTTCTGCAATTATACAACCGAACTTCACAAAATCAACGAATGCGACAAAAACTAAACTTAATAACACTTGGAACTGATGATTTTCAGAAATCATTAAACTTTTACGAAAATGGACTTGGCTGGAAAAAATCCGACAAAAGTACGGACAGTTTAGCGCTATTTGACTTAGGCGGAATTATTTTAGCGTTGCACCCAATACACGAACTTGTAAACGATACAACATTGACATATCAGCCAACAACATTTTCGGGACTAACAATTTCACACAACACAAAATCGGAAAAAGAAGTGGACGAAATTTTAGAAAAAGTTGCGAAACTTGGTGCAACAATCGTAAAACCTGCACAAAAGGTTTATTGGGGCGGTTATAGTGGTTACTTCAAAGACTTGGACGGACATTTGTTTGAAGTTGCTTACAATCCGTTTTGGAAACTTGACGAAAATGACAACGTAAAACTGTAATGACAGCAACAGAGAGGTGTTTACTTTATGTTTTTAGGTGTGCGGTATATTTTGCAGAAACACCAACGACAAGATAGTAAAAAACTAAAATGGCGGAATTGGAAAGACAAAAAATAACTACCACTAAGATAGCATTGGCAAAATGCGGGGTTAAGTCTGAATTGAACTTTGGTACTCCCCCCCCCCCGAATGTATTCCACATTCGCTTTTTATTTGTAAGTTAGCGCTATCCCGGCGGATTCCATCCGCTTGATACGCGAAGCGAAACTTCATCAATCCTCCGGGACGTTGTCTGCAACCATTAGAAATGATCTGTGAACAGAAATAGAATTATAATATTGCTAACTTTTATTGCCCTTCTGACAGTTGGGTATTTTCTATTTGGACAGACAAAAGTTAAGACCGATGAGAGATTTGTTTCTTACACAGTTGACACAAAAATACAAGACCTGAAATTTTATTGGAAAAATGACAAAGGCGAAATTTTTAAAAGTATTGACAACCTTAAAAATTGGCTTGACACAAAAAACAAAAAATTGAATTTTGCTATGAACGGCGGAATGTTTAAAAAAGACAACTCACCACAAGGACTTTTTATTGACAATCGAAAACAAATTATAGCGTTGGACACTACAAAAGGAAACGGAAATTTCTATTTAATGCCAAATGGTGTTTTTTATATTACAACAGACAACTTGCCGAAAATTTGTAAAACTTCTGACTACAAAGAAACAGGACAAATAAAATATGCAACACAATCAGGACCAATGTTAGTTATTGACGGACAAATTCATTCCGCTTTTAAAGAAGGCTCAAACAATTTGAACATTAGAAATGGTGTTGGAATTTTGCCAGACAACAAATTAATTTTTGCAATGTCCAGGAGCGAAATAAATTTTTACGACTTTGCTGACTACTTTAAAAAATTAGGTTGTAAGAACGCTTTGTATCTTGACGGGTTTGTTTCAAGAACTTATTTGCCTGAACAAAGTTGGACACAAACTGACGGAAATTTTGGAGTAATAATTGGAGTAACAACAAACAAGAAATAATATGGTAAGGTATTGCCATAAGCGTTTTTGATAAAAAATCCGGATCTTCACGATGTGTTGTTTTAACAGTAATTTACAAAGCCGGTTATCATAATCGGCTTTTTTTGTGATATAATACTTCCATAAATGTATTTTGTTTAAAAAAACAAAGGAATCCTATATCTTTGAGGCTGTTAATTTTAAGATTATGCAGCCTGTCAAAATTTCTAAACGCTTTAAGCAAATGGCAACCAAAGCCATGTTTGCCATTTTATTCTTTATTACTGTTTATTTATTATTAATAGCTTTAGCTATAGGCATCTTTATTGCCTGTATATATGGAGCAATAGCCGTTGTGGCTATCCGGCCTTCATTAATTACCCTTATGCTGGGATTGGGTATTGCCAGTGTTGGTGTTTTTATTCTCTATTTCCTTATCAAATTTTTATTCAAAAAGAATAAAACCGATAATTCCCATTTAACGGAAATTGACATTAAATCGGAACCTAAGTTACATGCCATGCTTCAGGAATTAGTCTCTGAAATTGGTACTGATTTCCCTAAAAAAATCTATTTATCTTCAGAAGTAAACGCCTCCGTATTTTACAATTCCAGCTTTTGGAGTATGTTTTTACCCGTAAAAAAGAATTTACACATTGGGCTTGGCCTGGTGAATAGTACCACTATATCGGAATTTAAAGGGATTTTAGCACATGAATTTGGTCATTTCTCTCAAAAATCCATGAAAGTAGGAAGTTATGTATATAACGTCAATAAGATTATATACGATATGCTGTATGACAATGAGTCCTATGAAAAGTCTGTTCAGTCATGGGCTAATACCAGTAATTATTCAATCATCTTTATGGGAATTTCCATAACAGTCGTACGTGGAATTCAATGGATTCTAAGAAAAACGTATGACGTTGTTAATATCAGCTATATGAGCTTATCCCGGGAAATGGAATTCCATGCCGATGAAATTGCAGCCAATATTGTTGGTTCGGAACCAATGAAAAATTCAATGTTACGAATGAGTTTAGCAGATGAGTCCTATAATGAAGTACTCAATTTTTACAGTGGTAAAATTTCTGAAGCTATTACAACTGATAATATTTTTCCAAAACAGTTTTTTATAATGACTTTTTTAGCCGCAAAAAATAAAATTGAAAACCTGCATGGAATACCTAATGTTACTTTTCAAAATTTAGATCGATTCAATAAATCAAAATTAGTTATCAAAAATCAATGGGCTTCACACCCATCCTCAGAGGAACGGATTGCAGCTTTTGACAGATTAAATATTCCGTCTGTAAATATTGAAAACAATTTTGCTAATACCTTGTTTGAAAATATTGAAATGACACAACAACGGATTACCGATAAACTTTTTAAAGTTATTGAATATCAGCAAACACCGGCTATTCAAAATATAAATGCTTTCGAACAGGAATTTCAGTCCAATTTTGATAAAAATGCTTTTCCCGAAGTATATAACGGTTATTATGACAATTATAATCCATTGGCATTTAATGTAGATTCCGAAATAAACAGTATTTCAGAAAGTACAAAAACCTTTGAAGAATTATTTGACGATTCTAAAATGGATAATATTTTGTCGCTTTACAGCCTGAAAAAAGATATCGGAACTTTAGAAGAAATAATTGAAAATGAAAATACCATTAAACTCAAAACGTTTGATTATGATGGCAATAAATATAAAATAAGAGATACACGAAGATTGGTTGCAGAGTTGAAAAACAAACAAAAAGACCTGGAACAGCTTATTTTGAAAAACGATATTGCCATTTTCAGATTTTTCTATTGCAAATCTGAAGACCGTACAAATAAAGACAATTTATCAAGGCTATACCACAGTTTTTTTAGTGCCGATTCAAAATATGATGAATTAATAAATGTTTATACCACAACTTATAGTTCATTTAGCTTTGTTTTTCAAACCTTAGAATATGATGCAATTAACAGAAATATGAAAAATTTCAGGATTAATGAAAGTCACTTCAGAACTAAATTAAAAGAAGTTACGGATGCACCTGGAATTCAAAGCATTATTACTCCGGAAATTAAGGAAAACATTACAGCTTATCTGGCAGAAGAGATTGTCTATTTTTCAAACAATAACTACAACGATGCCAATATTTCTATTTTGTTTACGGTTCTGGGGAATTATCTCTATTTAGTACAGCAACATTATTTTAATACTAAAAAGCAACTCCTGGTTTTTCAAACGCAATTATTATAAAAAAACTCCCGCTTTTGGCGGGAGTTGTTGTTTACAGAACCTTTATAATCCACTATTTAACAATCAGCTTTGCTGTAAACAATTTTCTGGAATGAATCTTTAAAATGTAAACACCTGTTGGTAAATCCTGAGTGATCAGGGAATATTTATTGTTATTCACATTTTTAGTTGCATACATTAATTTCCCTTCCGTATTGAAAATCTCGATTTCATCAATAGGATAATCCGATTGTACAATCGTTTGATTGACATTATTGGTAGGATTCGGATATACTTTTAAACCGTTGTCAATTTTAAAAGGATTGGTTCCCAGAGTTCCGTCGATTACTTCAAAAGAAACACGATTGGATACTTCATTATAAGAATCGTTGGTAAACATCACCAGGAAATAATTCCCGGTTGCTGTTGGCAATGCCGTTCCGGTCAAGGCTAAGGTACCTTCTGCCTGTCCGTTAAAATAAGTATAGCTCAATAACGGATCAATATTCGGGTTCTCCCCTTCATGGTAAATCCCCAACCAGTCTTTTACAATACCCGGAGCATCGGTCCACGAAGCAACAATCTGCTCTCCCAAATCATATACCGGTTTGTTGATCCATAAATCGGTTACCAGGTTTCCTACTTTAAAGAAAGCTTTGTTCCCGATGGCGTTATAACCGTCCTGCAGATAATATTGCGCATAATAATAGCCTGTAGGCAGGTTATTGAACGTTAAACTTCCGGAAGTAGTTGTTACATACTGGTAAGCTGTAGCCGTTACTTCACCCGGAATATGCCCCATTTTATAGATACCGATCCAGTCTTTCAGCAATTGCGGCCCGTTACTGAATGTTACGTTCACAGCTGTTCCCACCGGATATTCTTCCTGACTGGTTGCCACTACAGGAACCGGACCTACATAAAAGAACTGACGCGGAGCAATTTCGGTATACCCTCCGTTTGAAAATATAGCGGCAAAATAGCGTCCTTTTGTTGCCAGACCGTTAGCAAAAGTTATCGTTCCGGTCGGGTTTCCATTGGTATATTGCCAGGTCTGCGAAGGTGAAGCCGAACCCGGAGTCTGCCCTTCTTTATACAAACCGATCCATGTGGAAGTACTTGCCGGAGCATCGCTGTAGTTTACTTTAATAGGCGCATTCTGAGCATACGCAATAGAATCGGTCACGATGGTTGTATTTACTACATTACTACCGGTAATCGTAAATGTTTTAATAGCACTCCACGGTGACCATTCTAGGTTGCGATCCCTGTAACGCAGTTTTACATAATATTGTCCGTTCGGAATCGAATTAGACGCCAGTGTCATTTTAGTGATATCCACACCCAGATTGCGATCTGCTGTTGAATCTTTTTGTGTCTGGTACATTCCAAACAGGTTTTCAAAATCACGGTATACTTCTTTGGTAATGATATTAAAATCGGATGTTTTTGAAATCACAAACTGGCTGGTGTTTAATAATTCCGCAGCAGTTGTGGTATACGGACTTCCTTCAATAGTTACCGGCAATGTTGTATTTCCGGTAAAGGTGTTCTGAATGGATGGTTTTTCCGGAGCCGGTTTGTTTTTATAACGGTGGAATTCATCCATCAGCTGGTTGTTTTTCCATTGGTCCACACTTCCGATAGAATAGCTTTCCACGTCCATTTTGCCATTGACAACATCAATATCCACAATCTGGTAAATCCAGTTACAGATCGTTTTCTGCACGTCATCAAAATCCTGCTCCGATGACATTCCCCAATACTGATCCCAGGCGGTTCCTCCGGAAATAATATTGTAATTTGGTGTGTTCTTTAACTGCCCTCTGTGATACAAATGGTGGTGTGCCCCAATGTGCATGCTGTATTTTGATGAAGTTGCCAATAAAGGAACAGCCGAGTTTCGTACCCATGTGGAGATATCACCCACATATTGCTCTGCCTGATACGGTCTGTGGCTTAATGAAAAAATCCAGTCTACCGTAGGATCGGCATTGGCAGCCGTTACCACCTGTTGCAGCCAGTTCATTTGTGCTGCTCCGGTGTGTTCCGAGCTCAGGCTGATAAACAATACGTTTCCGGCTTGCTGTGCATAGTAATTTTCGGTTCCTGAAGCAATCCCTTTATACGTTAGTTCACTGATATAGAAATGGTCATAGTAAGACTGCATTCCTAAAGTTCCGTAAGTTTCGTGATTCCCAACAGTTGTCTGAATCGGTACATTACCGGATAATGAGCGGTTCTTTTTAAAATGTACGTGTTCATAATGATCCAGTGTTCCCACATCGACCTGATCCCCTACCATGAATGTCATCGCGATATGGTCTTCCGGTGCGCCCCATTTTTCCTGAACTTTTCTTTTGGCTGCCGCCACCAGCGAATCATAACGGGGAACAGCCTTTAGCTGGTTATCACCCATGATAAAAAAGCGGATATGCCCGTCGGCTGTAGCTGCCTGTCCGGGATTGGGCAGGGTTTTAAAAGAATAAACCGCAGAAGTATTGCTGCCGGTTTTTATTTTGTAATAATATTTCGTGTTCGGCGCAAGATTAATCAGCTTTACACTGTGGTAATAATAGTTTCCGGGATAACCGGAATCGGTAAAGATGTTCGTGTTTCCGGTAACGGTAACATTCAGATCGGTTGCAGCAGTTCCATATTCTACAATCGATTCGGTGTTATTTTCGGTTTTCCAGGTGACGTAAATGGATGTCGGCGTGACATTCTGCAAATACGGATACAGCGTTTGCGCCTTGACGGTCAGGCCGACCATCAGGAAGAGCAAAAAGTAAATTTTTTTCATGAATAGTGTGTTTAGTTAGACGTGGCAAAAGTATTCTGCTCACCGCCAAACACTTTTAAAACAACGTTACCCTTTTACACTATTTATTTACCTTACCGTTAACCGTGTTAAATTATCAGGATTATTTTTCTTTATAGTACAGGAAGCCGTCTTTACGCGCATAGCAAAAGAATTTCCCTTCATTATTAACCAGTCCCAAAAGCAGTAATCGTTTTTCTTTTTGATAATTCCGGTCATAAAAGCCTACTTTATAAGGGAAAACCGGCTGGATAATCTTTTCCGCAGTAAAATCCCAGTCGGCTACAAAACCATACAACCCGTCTTTTTTAAGACTGATAAAATCATCATCATGGCGCAGGTAGTTTGTTTTATTGGCTTCTATCTCGTCATAACTAACCGGGAGTACCATACCGTCAAATGGTGTGATCACGCCATATTTTCCATCCTTTTTAACCCTCCAGTATTTTATATAAACGTTAAACTCCTTTGTGGCATATTTTGACAGCGCAAAAGGATCCAGTTCGTCATACAGAATCGGGATGATCACTTTTTCCGTTTTATCGATCAGCCCGTATTTTATTTGTGGAGTATTTACGTCTTTTTGACCTACAATAAACAGTAGCGTCCGGTTTCCGGCAACATCGAATGCTAACGGGGTTATACTCTCATAACGGCTTGGGATTGTCTGTTCGCTGGAAAGAATGATTCCGTACTGGTCACCGGATTTATAAAGGATGATATTTTTTAGGTTTACGCGTTTTTCTTCGGTATCTTCAATAACACCTCCATAGCTGATGCTTTCAAAAGCATACGGTTTATCACTTGCCGGCATTTGAAATTCTATGGCCGGTGAAGCCTCTTTTTGTCCGGCAATCCGTTCGCTTAAAAACAGTTTCCCGTCTTTAATTTCGAAACTGTTTGTACTGTATTTTTTTATTTTCTTAGGCGTAGACGTAACACTTCCTTCATCTGCTTTTATATAGGCATACGGTTCCGGTACATCGCCTCCATCCATAACTTTAACGTCGCCACTGCCTCTGCCCGTTCCGGAGCCATATCCGCTTCCCCTATATACTTCCTGCCCGTCATCCTCCTGTTTTACGGGTACTTTCTGTAACGTAAACTTTCCGTTATCATTAATGATTTTCATAGGTTCTTTTGCATCAGACCGCTGCCGGGAAGCTGTTAAATAAATACTTCTTCCGGGAAGCGATAAAGACCTGTCTAACGTTACTTTATAATAATCTTTTAAAAGCCATTCTGAAATTTTCTGCTTATCACAATCGTAAACAAACAAACTGTAGGCGTCATCAAAATCAGTAACCGCTATTAGAGCATAACGGGCTCTTTTTTTATTGATCGCACTTATGCCTACCGTATCGATTGGCCTGATATATTTGAAATTATCCGGATAAAGATTCTCGCCTTTTAAATTGAATATTGCCTGTCCGGTTCTTCTTTTCTTATAGTAATGGTATTCCTTTTCATCCTTATATGTTTTGGACGTATTAGAATTTTCACGTAAAGTGGCTATAATGAATTTATGCGGTTCTATACCAAATTCATCATATTCGGCTCCGGAAACTACCGGCTTGCCGTTGTAAAGAATTCCCTTGTTTCCTTTTTCTGAAAAATAAAAATAGCCTTTGGGCATTTTCCGCTGGTAATCAATATAATCATACCGGTTTTTAGTAAGCAGTTTGCCTTGATAATCCGATATTCCAAAAGCATTGCCTTCGCGAAAAGGGATACTAACATCCTGGCAGAAAGCCCTGAGTGAAAAAAGTAAAAACAGACAGATTTGTAACGATAGTTTCATAAAAATTGGAATAGATGTCAAATATAGCATTTATAGGCAATTGTAATCAGGCGAATTGCATTTTACACAAAATCGCGGTAATCGGTTACAATACCGGATAATCCGGTTATAAAAAAATCCCGCTGTAAGGCGGGATTCATTATTTATACAGTGTACATTTTCTGTCTTAATTCTTTGATCTTATCATCTTCCAGATAGTCATCGAACGTCATGTAACGATCAATAACACCATTTGGCGTGATTTCCAGTACGCGGTTTGCAACCGTTTGAGCAAACTCGTGGTCATGTGTGGTAAACAATACCGACCCCTTAAAGTTTTTTAACGAGTTGTTAAATGCCGTAATCGATTCCAGATCCAGGTGGTTTGTTGGTTCGTCCAGCATTAATACGTTGGCACGTAACATCATCATACGGGAAAGCATACAACGTACTTTTTCTCCTCCGGATAATACACGTCCTGTTTTTAAAGCCTCTTCTCCGGAAAAGATCATTTTCCCTAAGAAACCACGAACATAAACTTCGTCTCTTTCCGGCTCTGTTTTCGCCCATTGGCGTAACCAGTCTACTAATGTTAAATCATTTTCGAAGAAACTGTGGTTGTCTGCAGGAAGATAGGACTGGTTTGTCGTAATTCCCCATTCTACCGTACCGGAATCCTGTGTCATGTTTCCGTTTAAGATCTCATAGAATGCCGTTGTAGCACGGGAATCTTTGGAAAAAACAACAATTTTGTCGCCTTTTGCCATATTCAGATCTACATTTTTAAATAACGTTTCGCCTTCAATAGAAGCGCTTAAGTTCTGAACATTTAAAATCTGGTCACCTGCTTCACGCTCCTGGTCAAAAATGATTGCCGGATAACGGCGGCTTGACGGTTTGATCTCGTCCAGATTTAATTTATCAATCATTTTTTTACGGGAAGTTGCCTGTTTTGATTTGGCAACGTTCGCACTGAAACGACGGATAAACTCTTCTAATTCTGCTTTTTTCTCTTCTGCTTTTTTGTTTTGCTGCGCACGTTGTTTCGCCGCTAACTGGCTGGACTCGTACCAGAAAGTATAGTTACCGGAATAATGGTTGATTTTTCCGAAGTCGATATCCGAAACGTGTGTACAAACAGCGTCCAGGAAGTGACGGTCGTGCGATACTACCAATACCGTATTGTCATAATTAGCTAAGAAATTCTCCAGCCATCCGATGGTTTCGAAATCCAGGTCATTCGTAGGCTCATCCATGATCAATACATCCGGACTGCCAAATAAAGCCTGCGCTAAAAGGACACGTACTTTTAATTTAGCATCCATTTCACCCATTAAAGTATAGTGATGTTCTTCCGAAATCCCTAAATTCGACAACATTGCTGCTGCATCCGAATCGGCATTCCATCCGTTCATTTCTTCAAACTGAACCTGTAATTCCCCTATTCTGTCTGCATTTTCATCTTTATAATCCAGATAAAGCTCATCCATTTCTTTTTTAACGGCAAATAAGGTTTTATTTCCCATTAAGATAGTTTCAAGCACCGTATGCTCATCAAACATGTTGTGGTTCTGGTTTAAAACCGACATACGTTTGCCCGGTTCAAGGATTACACGACCTGACGTTGGATCTATATCTCCTGATAATATCTTTAAAAACGTTGATTTTCCTGCTCCGTTAGCACCGATAATACCGTAGCAGTTACCTTGGGTAAAAGTTACATTTACCTCGTCAAACAAAATTCGCTTACCAAACTGAACCGATAAATTAGAAACTGTTAACATTGAAATTGATTTTTTATAAAATTGTTGCAAAAGTAGAAAAAATAGTGCAGTTTTGAACTATCTAATTTAGAATCTATAAAGCTTTATTTTAACTGTACATTAACAGGCTGTTCTATAATATAGAAATACTTTTGTTTAGAGATAAATTTGTTTGAATGTTTGCCTATATAAGAAATTTTATACTTCCGGTTTCCTCAATATTAATCTGTTCCCTTACTTCTTGCAATAAGAAATTTGAGAGTGACAATTATTCCGCATATTTTGGAGGCGAAGTAATCAATCCCCTTAGTCGTTACGTGCTTTTCTGTAAAGATAATAAGGTTATTGATACCCTGACCTTAGATGACAAAAACAGATTCTTTAAGAAATTCGATTCCTTAACGCCGGGTATGTACACCTTCCGCCATGATCCGGAATACCAGTATGTGTATTTTGATAAAAACGACAGTTTAATGGTGCGGATCAATTCCGGTGATTTTGATAATTCTATCGTTTTTTGCGGACGCGGCGATCAGAAAAACAATTTCCTGATGGAAATGTATCTTAAAAACGAATCGGACAAAAACAATATGTTTAATCTTTTCGATAAGGATTACAACAGTTTCTCCAAAAGCATTGATTCCATTTATGCCCGCAAAAAAGCATTTTATCTGAGAAAGAAAACAGAAATCAACTGGGATGAAAACTTTGATTTATTTGCCAAAGCCAGTCTGGAATTCAATCATCTTGCCAAAAAAGAAATTTATCCGTTTGCACACGAACGCCGCACCGGAGAAGAAATAAACACCAAGCTGCCAAAAGAGTATTACGATTTCCGTAAAGAAATCAACTTCAACAATGCGAAGCTAACGAACTACTCTCCTTTTGTACGCTATTTAACAGCCATGCTGAACAATGTTGCTTATTCCGACCCGAATCATCATTTCAACCTGGAAGAAAGCGCTATTGAAAGCAATATCAAAAAGCTGAACATTGCCGATACCTTGTTTAAAAACGAAAAGATCAAAAACAGCGTTTTAAACAATATCGCTTTTATGTATTTGCTGGAAGACCAGAACATGCATAACAAAAAGAAATTCTTTGACCGTTATTCGCAATTGTCTACAGACAACAGCAATCATAACGAGATCAAAAAAATAAGTGATGCGATTCAGTCGCTTACTGAAGGAAAAAAATTACCACCGGCCGACCTTTCCAACCAGAACGGTGAAAAAGTGGATCTGGCTGCCTTGACAAAAGGCAAACAAACCGTATTGTTTTTCTGGACGTCAAACGCCAAAGCACATATGGTTACCGTACACAAGAAAGTAAGTGCCCTTAAAAAGAAATATCCGGCAACCAATTTTATATCGATCAATGTAGACGATTCCGAACAGGAATGGAAACAGATTTTAGCGCAATATCAGTTTGAAAATGAAGATACAAACGAGTTGCGGTCCAATAATTTTGAAGCTTTAAAAGATCATTGGGTAATTACAAAAATCCAGCGGACAATATTGCTGCGACCGGACGGGACTATCAAAAATGCTTTTGTAAGCCTTTTTGATGCCGACTTTGAAAAGAACCTTAAATAAAGAGAATACACAAACTAAATCAGCGAAAAAGGCGGTTACTTTTATAAGAAACCGCCTTTTTTAATGTATAACTGTAGAAAACTATTTGTTTCCTTTTTCGTAGTCTGCTAAAAATTGCGCCAAACCGATATCCGTTAACGGGTGTTTTAACAATCCAAGGATAGACGATAAAGGTCCTGTCATTACATCTGCTCCGATTTTAGCACAGTTAACAACGTGCATCGTGTGACGTACCGAAGCGGCTAAAATTTGCGTTTCGAAAGCATAGTTATCATAGATCTGACGGATTTCGTCAATCAGGTTCAAACCGTCCATAGAGATATCATCCAGTCTTCCCAGGAAAGGCGATACATAAGTAGCACCTGCTTTTGCGGCTAACAATGCCTGACCTGCAGAGAATACTAACGTTACATTTGTTTTAACGCCTCTGTCTGAGAAATATTTACACGCTTTGATACCTTCCTGAGTCATTGGTAATTTCACCACGATCTGCTCGTGCAATTCTGCCAGTTCCTCACCTTCTCTGATCATTCCGTCATAATCGGTAGCGATTACTTCCGCGCTCACATCACCTTCAACTATATTACAAATATCCACATAGTGTTTTAAGATATTGTCTTTTCCTGTAATACCTTCTTTCGCCATTAATGATGGGTTTGTTGTAACGCCATCCAATACTCCCAAAGCCTGTGCTTCTTTAATCTGCTCTAAATTAGCCGTGTCTATAAAAAATTTCATCTTAAATATATTTAATAATAGTTGTGTTAAAAAACGGAATACAAAATTACAATTTATAATGGTTCATCAGTAATTTTTCATATACTTTATCCGGCAGGATCCGTTTGAGTACAATGGAAAATTTCTGCATAAAAGCCCCTACTTTATAATGGATTTTCGGATCCGGGTTCTGAATGATCTTCAATACCGCTTCCGCCATCTGACCGGGATTGCTTCCACCGTCTACATGTTCGTTCATTTCCTTTAGCGTATTGCCATACGGAAGTTCATAGGCCGAGCCTTTAATAACAGGTGCATGGTAACGTCCGGCAGCAATATTGGTCGCAAAATCCCCCGGTGCCACATTTGTAATATGAATACGGAATTTTTTCACTTCCATTCGCAAGGCTTCCGTGATTAATTCCAGAGCGCCTTTGGACGACGAATATACGCTTCTGTAAGGCAGCCCCATATAACCGGCTATAGACGTTACATTAATGATTAAACCCGATTGCTGCTGACGCATTTGCGGCAGCACGGCTTTCATTACTTCTATCGGCCCGAATAAATTAGTTTCAAAATTATTGCGGATTTCCTCAGCCGGAATCTCTTCCAGCGGCCCTGTGATTCCCACGCCGGCATTGTTGATCAGTACGTCCAGTCTGCCTTCTTTGGCAATCACTTCGGCAACAACCTTCCGGATAGAAACGGCATCCCGTACATCCAAAGCTACCAATGGAAAAACACTTTGCAGTACCCGTTCCGGATTCCTGCTGGTTCCATAAACTTTATATCCGCTGCGGAACAATAATTCTCCGATTGCTTTACCAATACCGGAAGAACCGCCGGTAATTAAAACCACTTTATTCATGGAACTGTAATTGATTGTTTAATTTGCTTTTCAGCATGCTAAAATAAGGAAGTTCGCACGCTTATAAAAACCAAAAAGGGCCTAAAACAAAAAAATCTCCATAGAGGAGATAATTCGTGTATTTTGTAAAAAATGGCAAGCGACCTACATCGCACCGCTACAACCACATACCTTTGCTGTGTTCCCACCCTGGAGGAGTCTGCAGGAGCTGGTCGTGTAGGACTTGCCGGTGCAAATATACAATCTTTTTATATTTTTGCAAGGCAATTGTGAGATATAAAATACAATCGTATATTGTGGTAATCAATTTTAGTAATCATGAAAAATTATAATGCATTAGCATTCATTTTATTAAGCAGTTTTTTCTTCTCCTGTGACAAAGAAAAAAATAATGAAAAAATTTTATTCAGCATTGATACAACGGGCTTAAAAGAGGTTTATCAGCCTCAGGAAACCCTTCCTTTGGGTATAACAAACATCGAAAACAAGGCGATTGACTCGGTTATTTACTATGTAAACGATAAAAAAGTTGGCGCTGTAAAAGGAAACGGTAAATTCAGTTTTGCCTTAAAAGACCAGAAACTGGGTTATCAGAATATTAAGGCACTGGTTTATTTTGAAGGCGAAAATAATGAAGCCACCGGAAGAGTCGAACTGGTTTCGGCAATTCAGCCTAAACTTTTAGACTATAAAATTATAAACACCTACCCTCACGATATCAAGGCATACACACAGGGATTGGAATTTTACCGTGATACTTTAATTGAAAGTACCGGAAACGGTGCCGGAAACGGAACCGGTCTGCGCGGTATTTCAAGCTTGCGTAAAACCGATTATAAAACCGGAAAAGTATATAAAATTGTAGAACTTCCGCAAACTGTTTTCGGAGAAGGCGCTACCGTACTGAACAATAAAGTATACCAGTTAACGTATCAGAACAACGAAGCATACGTTTACAATGCCGATACCTTTAAAAAAGAGAAAACCTTCCCGTACTTTAAACCGCAAATGGAAGGCTGGGGATTATCCAATGACGGTAAAAACCTTTTAATGTCTGACGGTACTGAAAAAATCTGGTTTGTTAATCCTGCCGATTTTAAAGAAGTCGATTATATTAATGTCTATACTGCCGGTTCGAAAATCAAGGCCGTAAATGAAATGGAATGGATCGACGGGAAAATATTCGCAAATATTTATACCAAAGATGCTATTGCGATCATTGACCCTAAAAACGGTGCGGTGGAAGCCATCATTAATTTAACGGATCTGAAATCGAAAGTAACGGCACATCCGGATCTGGACGTTTTAAACGGAATTGCCTACAATCCTAAGACCAAAACCATTTTTGTAACCGGTAAAAACTGGGATAAAATGTTTGAAATAAAAGTGGCAAACTAATCCCCTGACCGGATTTTTTTAACACGCAAAGTAATATTAAATAATTTCTTAACAGGAAAATGTCTTTTTAATTCTTTTTTGTTGTAAATTAGTTAAAGAATTTAGAATCTGAATATTGGTAACTTACTAATATTCAGATTCTTTTTTTTCCAAGCCATCCAAGCCATAAAATATTAAGCTTTTTTTAACGTGCCGACTAGTTCGGTTAGTTTGGTTCAAACCGAACTAATTGTATCTTTGCAACCAATTTAACAAAAAGAATACTATGGATAAGCAGCAAGAAGAAAAAGACGAGTTGATCGAATTGTTCGGTATTCACTTTGAAACCTACTATAATTTACCCCCTTGTGCTTCCCGACTGCTTGGGATCCTGATCCTGAACAGCAGAACCAAAGGGCTGACTTTTGAAGAATTGGTAGAACAGGGAAATGCCAGTAAAAGCACGATCTCTACCAATATCAACCTCCTGCTGAAATTGGGCAAAATAAGCTACTATACCAAACCCGGAGACCGGAAAAAATATTTCCTCCCTTCTCCTCCCAGCGAACGCATTCAAAACCATCTGAAATTCCTTGACTCCGAAAAGAAAATGCTGATGAGAGTCCGGGACTATGAAGTCCGGTATCCTGCCGAAGGACACACCCCTATGGTAACAAAAGCAATTGATACCTATATGAAATATTTGCTTGAGTTTGAAAAATTACTGAATAAATCCATTACCGAAGAATCCCTATCCCGAGACGAATTTTAAAAGTTTATTTACAATTATATAAATAGTTATCTTATGAAGAATAAATTAATCTTTAGCATGTTGGTGACTACACTGATTCTGGCATCGTGTGGCGACAAGAAATCACAACAACAGCAGGCAAATGGACCGATGCCCTTCCCGGTTCAAAAAGTAGTTAAAGAGAACGCTATAACCTATCAAGAATATTCTGCGAATTTACAAGGACAGCAAAATGTTGAAATCAGACCGAAAGTAAACGGTTTTATTGAAAAGATCTTTGTTGACGAAGGACAAAACGTACGAAAAGGTCAAATACTGTTTAAACTGGAAACCAACACCCTTTCGCAGGATGCAAACGCCAGCAAAGCTGCTGTAAACGCTGCTCAGGTGGAAGTAAACAGGCTGATTCCTTTAGTGGAGCGCAAAATCATCAGTAATGTGACGCTTGAAACGGCTAAAGCCAATTTAGCTCAGGCGAAAGCGAATTACAACAGTATTGCTTCCAATATCAATTTTGCGACGATAACCAGCCCGGTAGATGGTGTTATCGGAAGCATACCGTACAAAGTGGGAAGCCTTGTTGGTTCTACTACAGTAGATCCGCTGACAACCGTATCGGATATCCGTAACATCCGTGCCTATTTCACGATGAACGAAAAACAGCTTATCCATTTCAACAAAACCTTTAAAGGCGCTACAACTGCTGAAAAGATCAAGGCATTGCCTCCTGTTGAGCTGATTTTGGCTGACAATTCGGTATATGATCAGAAAGGAAAAATTGAAACAATCAACGGATTGGTTAACGCCCGTACCGGTAGTACCGAATTCAGAGCGCAGTTTCCAAACCCTCAGGCCGTATTGAGAAGCGGCGGCAGCGGGATCATCCGTTTACCAATAGAGGAAAAAGACGTGATTTTATTACCGCAAAATGCAGTGTACGACATGCAGGGGAAACAAATGGTATATACAGTTGGCAAAGACAATAAAGTACATTCCAAAATTATTGAGACTAACGGAACATCCGGATTGAATTTCATCGTTACCAGCGGTATCGAACCTAATGAAATTGTTGTTGTCGAAGGGGTAACCAAATTAACAGACAACCAGGAAATCATTCCTCAGGAAGCTGGTAAAAATGCCCAGACCGCTCCGGCTCCTAATGCTCAAGCTAAAAAATAGATTATGATAAAAACGTTTATAAACAGACCGGTTCTTTCAACCGTAATCTCCATTATCATTACCATACTCGGGATATTGGGATTAACGTCGTTGCCTATAGAGCAATATCCGGAAATTGCTCCGCCTACCGTTCAGGTAAGTGCTACCTATACCGGAGCAAATGCAGAAACCGTTTTAAATAGTGTGGTAACACCTATTGAAGAAGAAATTAACGGTGTGGAAGGGATGACCTACATGACTTCAACATCGGCAAATAACGGTTCGGCAAACATCAGTGTGTTCTTCGAATTAGGGGTTAATCCTGATATCGCTGCCGTAAACGTACAAAACCGTGTGGCAAGAGCAACCAGTAAATTGCCTCAGGCAGTAGTAAATACCGGTGTTACCACCATCAAGAGCCAGACGAGTGCCCTGATGTTCTTTGCCCTTTATTCTGACAATAAAGTATATGACGAAACCTTTATCCAGAACTACGCCAGAATTAACCTGGTACCCAAGTTACAACGTGTTAAGGGTGTTGGTCAGGTAAACGTGTTTGGCGCAAAAGACTACTCGATGCGTATCTGGATCGACCCTGAAAAAATGGCGAACTACAAAGTGGTTCCGTCTGAAATCCAGGACGCTTTACGGGAACAGAACTTAGAAGCGGCTCCCGGAAAATTCGGTGAAAACGCAGAAGGGGTTTACGAATATGTAATCAAATACAAAGGCCGTCTTTCCCAGATCTCAGAATATGAAAACATCATTATCAAATCGACCGGAAACGGAAATTTCCTTCGTTTAAAAGATGTTGCCACTGTAGAATTAGGGGCTTTCAACTATGGCGCCAAGAATATGGCCATGGGGAAACAGGGTGTTGCCGTTGGTATTTTCCAGACATCCGGTTCAAATGCACAGGATATCATGACGGAAGTAATGCATATCCTGGAAGAGAGCAAAGGTACTTTCCCTAAAGGACTGGATTATGTTATTCCTTATAACTCCAAAACCTTTTTGGATGCTTCCATTGCAAAAGTGGTTTCCACTTTGGTAGAAGCCTTTATATTGGTATTTATCGTGGTATTCGTTTTCCTTCAGGATTTAAGATCAACGCTAATTCCGGCCATTGCGGTTCCGGTAGCAATTGTTGGTACTTTCTTCTTCCTGCAGCTCTTCGGATTCTCGATTAACATGCTAACCCTGTTTGCTATGATTCTGGCTATTGGTATTGTGGTCGATGATGCGATCGTCGTCGTCGAGGCGGTCCATGCCAAACTGGATCACGGTATCAAGGATGCGAAAAAAGCAACCATTTCTGCGATGGACGAAATTACCGGAGCGATTGTTTCGATCACCCTGGTTATGTCGGCGGTATTCGTACCGGTATCCTTCCTGAAAGGACCATCGGGAGTATTCTATAAGCAGTTTGCCATTACATTAGCCGTAGCGATTGTAATTTCAGCAATTAATGCCTTAACCCTGAGTCCGGCGCTTTGTGCTTTGTTCCTGAAACCACACGATGATTCCGAGCATGCCAAAAAAGGCTTGAAAGACCGTTTCTTTACGTCTTTCAATACAGCATTCGACTCGATGAACAATAAATACAGTAGATCCCTAAACTTCCTGGTAAGAAGAAAATGGATCACCGGAATTGCTTTATTAGCAGTTGTAGGGATCACCTTCCTGTTGTTCAAATCCACGCCGTCCGGATTTATTCCGAATGAAGACCGTGGAATCATCATGGGTGATTTAACCCTGCCTCCGGGAACAACTTTAGAAAAAACACAGAAAGCCGTTAACGAGCTGGATTCTATTTTAGCTTCTATGGATATCATTGAATCCCGTATGAGCGTTGTCGGATTCAGTTTATTAAACAACGTAAACGGTGGTTCTTATGCCTTTACCGTTATCAAATTAAAAGACTGGTCACAGCGTAAAGAAGCTAATCAGTCCATTGAAGCCGTAGTGGGGGAACTATTCGGAAGAACGGCACACTTTAAAGATGCAAAAGCATTGTTCTTTACGCCGCCAAGTGTACAGGGATTCGGTACTGCGGACGGTTTCGAATTTAAGTTACAGTCCAAAGGCGATGACGATTGGGGAACAATCAGTAAAGTTAGCGGCGAGTTCTTACAGGCTTTAAACAAAAGACCGGAGATTCAGTATGCCATGACCAACTTTAACCCGAACTTCCCGCAATACCAGCTGGATATCAATATTGAAAAAACCAAAGATGCCGGAATTTCCGTATCCGATATTTTCAATACGCTACAGGGGTATTACGGTGGATTGTACACAACGGATTTTAACCGGTTCGGTAAGCAATACCGTGTTATGATCCAGGCAAAACCCGAAGATCGCGCTACAGAGCAAAGTCTGGATAAGATTTATATCAAGAACCAAAATGACGAACTGGTAGCCATCAGTCAGTTTGTGAGTCTGAAAAAGACCTATGGTCCGGAAGCGGTTACCCGTTTCAACCTATTGAAATCGGTTAACATTAACGGTAAAGCTAATCCGGGATATAGCTCCGGTGATGCGATTAACGCGATTAAAGAAGTGGCTGCCGAACATTTGCCGAACAATTACGATTATGAGTTTTCCGGTATGACCCGTGAGGAGATTTCTTCCGGCGGACAGGCGATTGGTGTATTCCTGTTGAGTTTGATATTCGTTTACTTCCTGTTAAGTGCACAATATGAAAGTTACCTGCTTCCGTTATCGGTAATCCTATCGTTACCGGTTGGTATTGCAGGAGCCATCGGATTTGTAAAACTCGTTGGACTGGAAAACAATATTTACTTCCAGATCGCCCTGATCATGTTAATCGGACTACTTGCGAAGAATGCCATTCTGATTGTCGAATTTGCCATCCAGCGTAGAAGGCACGGAATGAGCCTCTTTGAATCGGCAGTTGAAGGTGCTAAAGCGCGTCTGCGTCCGATCTTGATGACCTCTTTCGCCTTTATCTTCGGTTTATTACCGCTGGCATTAGCCAATGGAATCGGAGCGGTAGGTAACCGTTCTATCGGTATGGGTGCTGTTGGAGGAATGTTAATCGGTACTATTTTAGGGGTATTTTTTATTCCGGTATTGTTTGTCATCTTCCAGGGATTACAGGAACGTATGAGCGGAAAAACAGCAGCTCAAAAAGCGGCAGAAGAAGATTCTGAAAATGTTGCACTATAAAATCATGAACATGAACTATCAAAAATCATATAAAATAATGGTTGTCATAGCAGCTGCATCGGTGATGCAGTCCTGCTTTGTCGCCAAAAAATACGAAAGACCGAAAGTAGCTACCGAAAACCTGTACCGAACAGACCAGGCAGCTAAAGACAGTACTTCTATGGCGAGTGTTTCATGGAAAACGCTTTTTACAGATCCAATTTTACAGGGACATATTGAAAAAGGACTGCAAAACAATTTTGATATCCGTATTGCGATACAAACCATTGTTGCTGCCGAAGCCAATCTGAAACAAGGAAAAGCAGGCTACTTTCCTACCCTGAGTTTAGGGGCTAACCTGACCCACCAGGAACTGGCAAAAAACAGTCAGTTCGGATCGTTTTTTAACGGTTCTCTGGATCAGTACCAGCTTTCCGGAAACCTGTCCTGGGAAGCAGATGTCTGGGGAAAAATCAGAAGTAATAAAAGAGCGGCAAATGCTTCCTATTTACAAACGGTAGCCGCAAACCAGGCAGTTAAAACACAGTTGTTGGCGAGTATTGCTGCTACCTATTACCAATTGCTGTCTTTGGATTCGCAGTTAAAAATAGCGCAGGAAACGCTTTTAAACCGCGATAACAGTATTGTTACGATTAAAGCGTTAAAAGATGCCGGTAATGTAAACGAGGTGGCTGTTAAACAAACGGAAGCACAGAAATATGCAACCGACCTGATTATTGCCGATTTAAAAACAAACATCACGTTGTTAGAGAATACCATGTCTATTCTTTTAGGACAGGCTCCGGGGAAAATCGAAAGAAGTACTCTTGAAGCCCAGAAAATGAATGTGGATGTTGATTTTGGCGTGCCTTCAGAGCTGTTAAGCAAAAGACCGGACGTTATTGCGGCAGAATACAATCTGATTACCAGTTTCGAATTGACCAATGTAGCCAAAAGTAATTTCTATCCGTCCTTTACGGTTACCGCTACCGGTGGTTTCCAGAGTTTGCAGTTAAAAGAATGGTTTAGTACCAATTCCCTGTTTGCGAACATTGTTGCCGGATTAACCCAGCCTATTTTCAATCAGCGTCAGATCCGAACCAAATATGAAGTAGCAAAATCCAACCAGGAAAAAGCCTATTTACAATTTGAGCAGTCTTTGCTGAATGCCGGAAAAGAAGTTTCGGATGCGCTGGCACAATATAAAAATGAAACGGACAAGTTAGTCATCCGCGAAAAACAGGTAGATGCTTTACGCAAAGCAGCAAGTTATTCTGACGAGTTGTTAACGCAGGGTTTTGTTAACTATTTAGAAGTGTTAACGGCTAAAGATTCTGCTTTAAGCAGCGAACTGGATTTGATTAATAACAAATACAAACAATACAATGCCATCATCATGCTTTATAAAGCATTGGGTGGCGGTGTGCAATAGTATTTGCATGAACTATATAAAAGTAAAAGTGGCTGGGAGAAATTCCGGCCACTTTATGTTTTATTTCTTATCATTTGTCCATTATTCATCTATTGCTTTATTCTAATGGATAGAAATTCCTAAATTCTAAACAGCAATTCAATCCTAATAATTGCGATTATTCAATCTTATAACTGATTATATGAAATGAATCAGCTGAATTTTCTTTTATTAGTCCAATCTCTTCAATAGTATTTGTTTTTTCATATTCAACTTTATATTTATAAACAATAATTCCATCTGGATTAGATTTGTATTAAGCAAAAAATTAGACTAAAAACTTTTTTTATATCAATATTGGTCATTATAAAACTATTTAGATTTTCTAATCTCATCTATTATACTTTTATTATCAAAAATCAATTTTTGATCATTTCTAAAAGAACTTAACGTTGTTTCTCCTTTATTTTTTACGATGGAATCCCCTAGGTATATTTTCCCCCAGATAATTCCATATACAGAAACTTTCTCACCGCTTTTCAACACTAAAGTAGGATCATTATGATTCTCTTTATCATAATATTTTTCGTTTACAATTCCTTTATACTCTTCATTTCGAATTGATTCCAAAAGATTATTGTAAAACCTATCATCAGTTCTATAAAAAAACTCCCAAGCAATTATCCCTACAATAAAAATACCGACTAAAAAAGACGTTATACTTTTTAATTGCTTTGTGTCTAATTCAAAATCTTTCATCACTTTAAAGTATAAAAATCCAAGTTTTAGTTTCACTAATTGTTACTTCAGCTCTTATCGATGGTGTTATTCAAACACTTCCAGCCGTATATTCATAGCCTCGTTTATTGTCACCAAGCTTAACAATAACATCAATATTGCTCCCCGTTTCGCCATTCTTAAGGTTGCAAAGTCTTCAGGATCAAAAAGTAAATAGAATTATTGTAGGCATAATTATATGGTGTCCATCTACAAATAATATAGCTTGTGCGAATGATATTGAAAACGGATTATTCTATTTTAGAAATCAATGAATATTGTCTTTTTTCACTTTTTCAACTACATCAACATATACGTTCTTCATCTGAGTTTCTTTTTCCAATATTTTCAAAATTCTTTTTGAAACTTCATTATTAAAATGAGGCTCATCACTAAAGAAGTACCAAAATCCTTTTATTTCATTTTCATTTTTATTTTTAAGCAGCTTTAAAAATAAATCACTATTAGCGAAAAAATATTTTCGCATTTTATCTTGAAAAGAGTTAACAGAATCGGCATCCCATTTCCCGTCTTTACTTATGCTAATAAGCCTATCAATAAATACTTCTTTTTTTAAAGCTAATGAAGTTTCAAAGAAAAAAACAAGGTGCTCTTCTGAATTTGAATAGAAAGGAGCTTCACCTTTAACATCGTCATATCCATATACTTTTTGAAACTCTTGATATGTTTTAGGAAAACTGTAAAAAAAAGTTTTTTTACATTCTGTTGATGGATGATTTTTACATTCTTTGAGAATACTTCCTAAATTCATTTTCTTATTTTGTGAATTACAACTTAATGTGATAGTTAGTATAAATACCAATATCCCAAAATTTTGCATTACTCTATTTGATTTTTTCATTGATAATTAATTTTACGGGTAATTCTTTACTGTTTTCATTTATAAAGTTATAAACTTCTTTCAATTTTGGTTTACTAGCACTTACTCCACTATCGGTTTTATTTGTACCTGGCAATATACATCCTTCTGTATTTGCTCCATTATTCCCTGCGTGAATCAAAATTGCACGGTCTTTTGAAACTTCTTCATTTGATACTTTATATGAACCTGGGTATTTTGTACTTGCATGAGGTGATAAGTCATATACCCCTTCTGGTATTCTCTTATCTTTACCACTTTCAGTTGTTGCAGGACCACCTGGTTCTACTGTATAACCAGTGACAGGCTTGTCTCCCGTTGTTTTAAATTCTCCAATTGTAAAGTCTTTACCTTCTTCTGTACGATTTAATACTATTAAACCACCAATTTCTGTTGCATTATTTTTTAGGTTATTTGAATGGGCTTCAGATAGTGTCCCGCCCCAATTAACATCTTTATTTTCTGACTTAGGTCTCATACCTGCATTCATAAGATAAATACGTCCATCTTTATTTCCATCATTTCCTAAATAATTACCTTTCCTATCATAAAAATCTCCTGGTGGTGTAGCTAACATTCCATCCGGATCGATAAAATAGACCGGATTGTCCAATGCATAAACGTAAGGCGAAAAACGCCTGGATTTTTCTGCCAGCGGATCGATATTCAGCCATCGACCAATCGCAGGATCATAATTCCGGGCACCGTAGTCGTATAGGTTTAATCTTAATTCATGCTGAAATTCTTTTCCGTTATAGCTGTATCGATAAGGGTTTACTATTGCCTTTTTCTG
>NZ_MKTM01000038.1:0-5475 GCF_001898245.1 Flavobacterium sp. 40-81 | reverse complement strand
CTACAGCTAATTAAAAGCCATATTATAATCCTTTTGAGTACGCTTAACTCGCGTTGTTGTTGTGTCTTTCATAATAAGTCGATTTTGTGTCAACTTATTTCAGGACGGGACAAAAAAAACAAAAAAACTGCCCGAAAACAGGCAGCTTTTTTTATTTTGAACCGGATCCTTATACTTTTGAAAGAACTCTTTTCTCCTCCGGCTGATGTTCTTTTTCCTCTTTATTGTCCTGATTGAAAGTTGATACTTTCTTGGTATCCCGCATAAAGGCATATACCAGTAACGACACAAATACACAAGCCGTTACATAATAGTAAAAGTAATGCTCATTACCGGCATCTTTAAACCATAACGCTACATATTCTGAAGTTCCTCCAAATACAGCCACCGTTAACGAATACGGTAAGCCTACTCCCAATGCCCGGATTTCCGTTGGGAATAATTCCGCTTTAACCACAGCATTAATTGAAGTATAACCGCTCACAATAATCAGTGCTATCATCACGATAAAGAACGCACTCCAGATACCGTCGGCCGGACTTAAATTGCCTAGAGCGTTAAACAACGGTACTGTTGCCAGTGTTCCTAAAATCCCGAAAGTCAGCAATAACGGCTTTCTTCCGATCTTATCGGATAACAACCCGAATACCGGCTGTAAGACTGCAAAAAGGAATAATGAAATAAAGGTAATAATCGTAGAATCTTCTTTCGAATATCCAACAGTATTGATCAGGTATTTCTGCATATAGGTCGAATAGGTATAAAAAGCAACCGTTCCGCCCAGAGTCAAACCAACCACCAGTGCCAACGCTCTCGGATGTTTCAGTAACTCGCTGATGCTGCCGCTTTTCTTTTCGGTGATCGTTTTGTTTTTATCATCTGTTTTTTTGAAAGCTTCCGTTTCTTCCATGTGGCTTCTCAGGTATAAAGCTACAATAGACAAGGCTGCTCCGATAAAAAACGGCACTCTCCATCCCCAATCATGCATTTGTTCTTCCGTTAGGAACATTTTTTGCATGATCAGCTGAATACCCAGGGCGATTAACTGCCCGCCAATTAGCGTGACATACTGAAAACTGGAATAGAACCCTCTTCTGCTGGACACTGCCATTTCACTCAAATAGGTTGCCGAAGTACCGTATTCTCCTCCAACACTCAATCCCTGCAGTAATCGGGCTACTAAAAGTAAAATGGGTGCCAGAATACCAATTACTTCAAATGAAGGTGTTAAGGCAATCAATAACGATCCTAAAGACATTAAAAGTACCGATAAGGTCATTGAGAATTTTCGTCCTGCTTTGTCCGCAATACTTCCGAACAGCCATCCGCCAATGGGACGCATTAAAAATCCGACTGCAAAAATTCCGGCTGTATTTAATAATTGTGCCGTCGGGCTGCTGGACGGGAAAAATACCGGAGCGAAATAAATGGAAAAGGCAGAATAGGCATACCAGTCATACCATTCCACTAAATTACCGATGGAACCGCTGATAATGGCTCTTAATCTGCGAGATACCGACATCTCCTGTGCTTCTATACTATTTGTATTCATCTGTTTTGTTTGCTTGATTTTTATAAACTAATTTGAACGCTTGCCAATATTTCACCGGCTCTTTGGGTTACTTTCAATGATTCCGGATCATAAAGTGGTCTGCTTGAATATTGCAGCGAAATTTTAGCATTATGATCTAAAATTAAAAAATTGGTGCCAATATCATAATAATGTCCTGTCTGATTTAAGGCTTCCAGATCTTTCAGCGCATAAACCACATAGGGCTGAATTCTTATTTTATCACTGAATTTTGGCAGTAAAAACCCGGCCTGAGTGTGCCAGATGGAACCGGTTCCCATCGAAAACCTTGCATTTCCGGCTCCTTCGGCTACTCTGTTTCCTGTAAAACCGGCATCAACCGTACCCGGATTCATAATCCCGGTTGTCCGGATATAATTAGGTCCGAAATTGTAATCGTAAAAAACACTATAAAGGGATGCTGACATTTTTTTGGAAGGATCCCCTACCGGAAATTCGGTAAACACATCCACACCAAAAACACTGATATTATGATAGGATAAAGAACTGTCAGGGTTCAAAGTAGCCATTCCTTCGGCATTGCTGTAAAATCCGGCACCCACATTAAAAATCTTTTTTTCGCCCAGATAGGTTCCCGGCAGAAACGAAGAGGTAATCGCTTCCTTATCCTTAAACTGGTAGAAAATATAACCTGCTGTGGCAAGATTTCCTTTCTGGTTGTTATCAACCGCTATCGTAGCCGCTGTAGGTTTAATATCGGTGGCAAAGGGTTTATTCACATTGAAGCGGTATGCCAGGCGTTTGTATTCGCCATGAACAAAAATTCCGAATTGCCGGGACATCTGGTCGGACATTTCGATTGTCGGGAAATTGTAAATCGGCAGATCTGCCGTCAGCATTTTATTGGAACTCGCATTGGTCAGACGGCTAACACCATTCCAGGAATGCAGTCCGGTTCCAACGGACAGCGAAAAGTTTTCCGTTTTCGGAATAACAACAAACTCATTATAGGCATCGTGGAAAAATATTTTGGCTTTTTTTCCTTTTCCGTCAGCTCCATTTGCTGTTCCACCACCGGAAATAAACGTTTGGTTGTTCATTCCCACCTGAAAGAACAACTTGAATCTTTTGGAAAGCTGTACCGTTGTGGAGATTCTCATTCTTCGGATTCCGGCATCATAACCATTTTCCGATGGAAGTCCGTTCACCATTGTTCCCGGATTGTTTTCAATGTAGCGAAACCAGGTTTGATTCCAGATACCAAATTGCAGGTATTTGTCGCCCGCCTCATTGAATTTTATTTTAAGCGAACCCAAAGGTTCCTTTTTTTCTTCTTTAGCCGGCTCTTCCTGTGCAAAAAGGCTCGCGCCACACAAGAGCATACAGACTAAAGAAAGTCGGTTTTTAAAAAGAATTTTCATTTGCGCTTTGGTTGTTTTGTTTCTTTGTTTTGCTTATGGTATAATTATTTAACTATTCCATAACACAAACAAAACACCCAACTTTGAGGAAATTTTGAAGAAAAACTGTAGAAACCTTGAAATTGCGTTTTTTTAACAATTTAGGCTTTTTTAAAGCGAATTTTAAAACTATGAATTCCGTTTTCATAATAATATGCAACAGAATAGCCATAGAGATCAATTATTTTTTTAACGATTGACAACCCGATTCCGGAAGATGTTTTTTTGGAATTTCCTTTTTGAAAACGGTCAAATACCTTTTCAGGGGCAATGTTTGGAGGATTACCGGTATTCTCAACCAGCAAATAATCTGTATTTAATGTTACTTTTATTGTTCCGTTGGGAATATTATGCCGGATGGCATTGGTGATAATGTTGTTATGCAGTATTTTAATCAGAACGTCATCAATAACGACAAATACGTCATCGTCAATGGCTGTTGTGAGTTCCAGGTCGTTCAAATCAATGATATCGGTAAAACGTCCGAGGCTCTTTTTCAGGTAATTACTCAGGTTAATTTCGTTATCTGTAATCGTAAAATGATCTAATTTGGTAAGTAGTGTCAATGATTTCTGTACGGATGACAAACGCACCAGCTCTTCCGAAATTTTAATAACATCGTGCAGCTGCTGTTCCGTCAGATCGGTTTGCAGTAATAAATCAATTTTGGCCTGCATCACCGCTACCGGTGTTTGCAATTCGTGTGAGGCATTTTCAGAAAATTCTTTTAGAGAAAGGTAATCCCTCCTGCTTCTCTTTAAAGTACTTTCTATAAATGAGTTTAACCGGTTGAACTCGTATGTTGTTGATTTTTCTAAAACAACATCATCATTATCGGAGATCTGAAAATTTGAAATGGCCAGCAATGTTTTTTGAAAAGGATCCAGGATATAGATGGAAATGATCTGGCTTAACACAATAACCAGTGTAATCAGGAACACAAATGTCCAAGCAAAAACCATCGCCAAACCAGTAATATACTGGTCTTTAGGTTTTATAATCGGCGCTTTGGTCGTAATTTCATAGTGCGTATTATTGATCTTATGAACTGTCGTGTACTGGACAATATTAAGGGTACTTTTTAATAGATTTGTCCAGCGGTAATCGTTTTCAACCCGTTCGTCCGGGATTTTTTTTACCGTGTCCAGTACGGTGATTTTTACAAAATTGTTGTTCCGGTAAGCGTTATAGTTCCCGTTTTTCTCAATATCTCTGACAATTGTCGTATTCAGATTCTTTAAAACGGCTATCGTTGCCTGTTCGGCACTTCTGTTCACGGCAACATAATTGATCCCGATCCCGATCAGCAAAACAAAGAAGGAAATAATGGAATATGCCAGTGTAAACTTGTGATTTAAACGCATCTATAGTGAAAATTTATACCCCAAACCATAAACCGTACTGATATAATCCTCTCCTCCGGCATCGACAATCTTTTTTCTCAGATTCTTAACGTGCTGGTAAATAAAGTCGAAATTGTCCAGATTATCCGTATAATCGCCCCAAAGGTGGGAAGCTATCGTTTGTCTGGATAAAACCCGGTTTTTATTATTGATAAAATAAATCAGCAGATTTGTTTCTTTTTTGGTGAGTAACAAGGCTTTACCGTTTACCAAAACTTCCAGGGATTGCAGGTCAACACTAATTTCATTGTATTCAAGCTTAGACGAAAGCGTACTATTTTTCCTTCTCATTACTGCTTTTATCCTTGAAAAAAGTTCCGGTAATGGAAAAGGTTTGGTTATATAATCATCGGCACCGGCATCCAGTCCGATAATTTTAAAATCCAGTGTATTTTTTGCAGAGACTATAATCACACTGGAATCATTTCCTTCTTTACGCAGTAATTTAAGCAGATCAATGCCATTTCCGTCGGGCAACATGATATCCAGTATGATACAATCATAGCTATATAAAATTAATTTGTCCCGTGCTTCGTCAAAATTGGACGCAACTTCACAGATATAATGCTCATTAATTAAATATTCGGATATGCTTTTACGTAATTCGGGATTGTCTTCAACCAGTAATAACTTCATTGGAAATGTTTATACCGTAAAAAAAATTATTCTAAACAGAAAAAACAAGTAAAATCCATTAAAATATGGATCAGGAGGTCAACTATTTTAAAATTTCAGAGATTTTTCAGGTCATTTAACCGGTTCCCCACACTTCACACTTCTCACTTCTTTTCTCTCACTTCTTTTCTCTCACTTCTTTTCTCTCACTTCTTTTCTCTCACTTCTTTTCTCTCACTTCTTTTCTCTCACTTCTTTTCTCTTGCTTCTTTTCTCTTGCTTCTTTTCTCTTGCTTCTTTTCTCTTGCTTCTTTTCTCTTGCTTCTTTTCTCTTGCTTCTTTTCTCTTGCTTCTTCAAAACAAAAAACCCTATCCGTTATGGATAGGGTTTTCAAAAGAAAGGCGGCGACATACTCTCCCACAGGATTGCAGTACCATCTGCGCAGGCGGGCTTAACTTCTCTGTT